>CAMKMR010000073.1 GCA_946413945.1 uncultured Lachnospiraceae bacterium
TAACTGAGGAACGTTCTTATAAGAAAGGTTTTCCACATGAAAAAGCCATAGCAATCATGTCTGAAATGGTAGATAATGGTGAAATAGACGGAAATGTCTTAGCCGAAGTAGACAAAGTATTTAAGAATTATAACGAAGCAAATGAGGATAATGTAACAGATATCCTTAAATCAGCTCCATAATGAAGCAATAAAAAAAGATTGAGTTTTTCCCTCAATCTTTTTTATTGCTTTATTTATCCCTATTTTTTTAGAAGCTTATATTTCAGCCATCATTTTAAGCTTTTAATCTAGCTAGCTTTTTTAAGATTTTTATAATTTTAATTCAGCCTTAATTATACGCTTTTTATAAGCATATTTTTCAGTTTTTTATAATTACCAGGCGATAACTTCATGACCTGTTTCAGTTACTAATACCTGAATCTCCCACTGAGCTGATGGAGAACCATCCTCTGTGTAAATAGTCCAGTCATTTTCCTCATCTGTAAATACATCTGGCTCCCCGGCATTTATCATTGGTTCGATAGTAAACATCATTCCAGGTGCCATAAGCATATCTGTACCACGTTTTGTTGTATAACCTACCCATGGATCTTCATGGAAATCAAGTCCTACTCCATGACCACCGATCTCTCTAACAACACTATAACCATTTGCCTTTGCATGGTCATTTATAACCTGTCCCATATCTCCAAGGAAGCCCCATGGCTTAACTTCTTTAAGTCCAAGTTCTACGCACTCCTTAGTTACATCAACAAGTTTCTTTAATTCAGGATCCACATTTCCTATGCAGAACATACGTGATGAATCTGAATAATAGCCATTAAGTATGGTCGAGCAGTCTACATTTATGATATCCCCATCCATAAGGATTTCTTCTTTAGAAGGAATACCATGGCAGACAGCATCATTTATTGAAGTACATACAGACTTAGGGAAACCACAATAATTAAGAGGAGCAGGGATCGCTCCATGCTTCTTACACACTTCATTAACTATATCATTGATATCCTCTGTGCTCATACCTGCGCAGATCTTATCTGCGATCACATCAAGACACTCCACATTAACTTTCGCGCTTTCCTTAATAAGTGCTATCTGCTCCGGAGTCTTGATAAGCTTTCTTGCAGGAACAATATGTCCCTCAAGTCTTGCCATGTCTATCTTTCGATCAAATTCCTCATGACAATTCTTATATTTCTTACCGCTTCCACACCAGCAGGCATCATTACGTCCAAGTTTTTTTTCTTTTATCATTTCAATCTCTTTTCTATAATAAGTTAGATATTTCAAAAAGGAATATTAACATATGAATGCCTTATTTTCAAGCTATGTCAATATTAATATCTTTTAATTTCTTTGGATGACATGAAAGATATGCCGTTCTTCCTGCCTCGATCGCTTTTTTAAATGAATCTGCCATAAGATCTAAATCTCCAGCTGTTGATAGTCCGGTTTTAGCCATTACTGCGGCGCATCCCATTTCCATAGCTTCACAAGCCTGAGATGGCATTCCTATTCCTGCATCCACGATTATAGGCAGTTCTATCTCCTTAATAAGTACCTGGATAAAATCCTTTGTCTGGAGTCCCTTATTTGAGCCACTTGGCGATGCCAGTGGCATGAGAGCCGCAGCACCAGCCTTATATAATTCTCTGGCAGTTACTATCTCCGGATACATATAAGGAATAACAGTAAAGCCTTCAGCTGCTAATATACTTGTAGCTTTCTTAGTCTCTGCCGGATCAGGAAGAAAATATTTAGAATCACTCATTATCTCTAATTTTACTATCTTCCCAAAGCCTTTATCATAGGCCCAGTGTACCATATCTACAGCTGAATCAGCATCTCTTGCCCCCAAAGTATTGGGAAGTATATGAACCCTGTCAGGAATATACTTAGCAGGGCTATCCTCTATTTCTAATTTCGCTATAGCAACCGAGATCATCTCTACTCCAGCCACTTCAACTGCCGCCTTTATAAGTTCCGGCGAATAATCTGATGTTTTTCCTGAACCAAGCATAAATCTTGACTTAAGTCTAAGGTCACTAATACAAAGTTCATCTGTCATAAAGCCTGTCTCCTTACAACTCTGTACTCGTCCCCGTTTGTATAATATGGACAATTAAAATGCCTATCCTGTATAAGCCTCTGAAAATCATCCTCATCCATATCTATATCACATACATAACCTTCATAATCATCATCATACACATAATAGGCGCATGTATCACATGAGCCTGCAGTTTTCTTTTTCTCTGTCATTTTAGCCTCTTATAAATTTTTAGTTTGTTTATTACGCACTGACTTTCATTATAAACCTTTTGATGTGTTTTTTTTATTAATTTTTCTTTTTTTTCTTTTTATTTTTGCCTCTTTTTAATTTTTATTTTTTCTTTTTCACTTTTTTAAGTTTCCTTTCAGCTTTCTTTGCTATTTTTAGCTTGTGAAAAGGAAAAAACATTCCCTTTCATCCTCACAACCTTCCCCTTTTATGTTATAATGCCTATGTATTTGTACATAGGCATTTATTATTTTGCCTTACTACTTCTTCTTTTTTCTAAATATAAAAAAATACTAAAAGGCAATTGTTATGAAAATTGGAATTTTTGATTCTGGGATTGGAGGCCTTTCTGTACTTCACGAAGCCTACCATATGTTAAATGATACTGAATATATTTTTTATGCTGATACTGACCATGTTCCTTACGGCACCAAAACTCCTGATGAGATAAGAACTTATTCTGAAGAAATAGTTAAATTCCTTATCTCTAAAGGTTGTCAGGCTATAATAATCGCCTGCAATACCGCCACCAGTGTTTCAGCAAAGAAATTAAGAGAGCTCCATCACGATATACCTATCATCGGCATGGAACCTGCAGTAAAGCCTGCCATAGAAGAAAATGATGAAAGACGAATCCTTGTTATGGCTACACCAGTAACCTTAAGAGAAGCAAAGCTAAAGAACTTAATAGCCAGGGTTGATGAAAAACATAAAGTAGATCTTTTACCCATGCCTGGTCTGGTAAGTTTAGCTGAAAATGAAGATTTTTCTCCTGATAAAGTCCTTCCATATCTGACTCAGCAGTTTGAAGGCTTCTCTTCGAGAGATTATTCAGCCCTTGTCCTTGGATGTACTCATTTTAATTATTTTAAGGCTGAATATAGAAATTTTTTTAATGACAGCACATCTCTTATAGATGGTAATAAAGGAACTCTCCGCCATGTTGCAGACCTACTTTCCATCGAACTAAATAAGGATGAAGATAAAGAGTTGATCTTTAAAGATATAAATGAGATGTTAGATATGACCCACACCAGCTATTATTTTTCCGGCCGCCCGGCCCAAGAATCAGAACTCGGTCACATTTTCCGTCTCCATAAAAGATTAGAGGAAGTAAGAAAGATTTAAATATCCGGCGCCATAAGCAGCCAAAATATATCTATTACCGTAAACAACCAAAATATATCTGACTCCATAAACAGCCAGAATATAATAAAGGACGTTTAAACTGATCCCTCCAAATGGCATATTTAGCCTGCTGGAGGGATTGCTTTAAACGTCCATTATATTTTGGCGTTCTTTCGTCTATATTATTTTGGCGTCAAAGTCTCTAATTACTGCAAGCGCCGGCAAACTGTTTCCTTCATAATCAAACAGCGCCTGATTAGCCCATTCATTTCCGCCAGGCCCTTTTTCCTTAGTATATTCTAAAGCGGCATCGCTGGCCCATCCACATCCCGGAACAGGGATCCAGGCTGGTTCCCAATAATAAAAACCTCTTGCACCTTTTATAGATACGATAAGCTCCATAATATCTTTCATAAACTCAGCCTGGCCTTCTTTTGTCATTGGATAAGGAACCTTTGCTACAAGTTCCTTCTTTGTAGCATATCCCTTTCTTTCCTCTGCTTTAAGACCTTCATAACTAGAATAGTCTTCCATGGAAAAGCCCGTAGAAACTTCATCGATTATCATTTCTTTTCCATATCTTTCAGCAAGGGCAAGCATATTAGCTCTAAGGTCATCCAAAGTACCATGCCAGAAAGGATAATAAGAAAGACCTATAACATCAAAGTCTTCTCCCCTTCTCTTAAAATATTCATCAAACCACTCTTTATACATCGGAGCATTTCCACCATTATCAAGATGGATCATAGTAATGATATCTTTACTTACTTCCTTAACAGCCTTAAGCCCTGCGCTGACATATCTATTAATCTGATCAAAATTAGGCTTTAAACCTGTTGGCCATAAAAGTCCGTTAGTTATCTCATTTCCTACCTGGACCATATCAGGGAGAAGTCCTTCTTTCTTTAGATCAAGGAGAACCTTCTTAGTATATGTATAAACTGCATCAGCAAGCTGATCTTCATTAAAATTCTTCCAGGCCTTAGGAAGGATCTGCTTTCCCGGATCAGCCCAGAAATCACTATAATGAAAGTCAAGAAGCGTGCTCATTCCTGCTTCTTTTGCTCTTCTTGATATAAGAACAGCTTTTTTGTAATCATTAGTTCCTGCTCCGTAAGGATTTTTATTTTCATCATATGGATCATTCCAAAGACGGATCCTTATGGAATTTGTTCCATATTCCTTTAATATCTTAAAAAGATCATCCTCTTTTCCATCCTTAAAGAATCTGGCTCCGCATGACTCTTCTTCTATTACAGTGGATACGTCCATACCCTTAATAAATCTATCTATCTTCATTAAAACCTCCTTATAGTATTTAAGGGACGCGCGTAGCACGTCCCTTTAGCACGTCCCCTTAGCATGTCCCTTTAGTTTGTCCCTTATTCTATTTATATTATGAAGTAAATAAGTCGTTAGTCAAAGAACTTAGGATCTGTAATACGAGTATGCATAAGCTTATAGCGGAATCTTACTATCTCATTATCTCTTAATACATCCTCTTCAGTACCTTCATACTGACATCTTAAGCAGTAATACTGCTTCTTATCCTTATCATAAAACATATCGATATCCAGGTCACGGAGGAAACATGATGGACATCTGAAATTTAATTTGCCTTTGCTAGATTGAGCCATGTTGAATATACCTCCTTTAAAGAAATCTTCTTCTCAAATCCGAGAGTAAACATTGGGCTGAATGCATATCCTTCACGGATAAATCCCTTAGCATCCTTAACATCTGTAGTAAGTGTAACTTCTGTATCGATGGCATTAATAACAGCCTTGGCACAATTTGCACCTTCTACAAATGCTTCTCTGCACTTATATTCATATTCTATATTTTCAGTCTTTTCACCGTCTGTTACAGAAAGAAGGATTCCTGTCATGTCTTCAGGATATTCTGTTGTTCCGTAGCAGGCTGTGATATATTCCTTAATGATAACTTCTGCATCAGGATCTGTCATTGAAAGGATATTTCTCTCAACTCTGATTGATGATGATCCCTCAAGGAAATGAATCTTTGTCTCTATTTTAACTGTAAGATCCTTAAACTCAATATCTACAGGATCTAAAGTAAGAATCCTGTCTTTTCCTTCCTGGCTGAATGATGCATGGCTTCTGCAAAGGGCAAGATCAACTTCTTCCCCATTGTGGCAGACCTTTGCACTTCTTAATGTTCCTTCTCCGGCATAGTGTGTGAAGTATCCCGCTCTGTATTTCTCCTGAATAAGGAATGGATATGAAGCATCCTGTACATGCTTTGTTCCGATTCCTACAGGCCATTCCAACTTTGCTGCATATGGACGAAGGTCAACTATCGCTCCACCCTGTTCCATATTTACGCAGGCTCTCATATATGGGTCTGTATACCAGAAGAGCTGCTTATCTGAACCATAAAGAATATCCTTCCAGAGAGCACATTCAGGTTCTTCATAAGTCTTATTTGCTCTATAGAAGTCGGCAAATTCAGCCATTGTCATATCAACTAATTTGCCTTCCTTCTTTAACTGCCCGTAATAACCCATTCCTTCTTCATAAGACTTCTTAAGAAGTTCATATGGCGCTTCCCAGCGTCCCATCTTATTTAACCAGCCTGGTCCAACAAACATCATGTTATATGAATAACCATTGTTATACTTTGCAAGATGTCTGAACTGATCGATAAGGTTAAAAAGATAAGGGAATTCCCAGGTCTTTGTATCATAGATCATTCCACGAAGTACATTCTGTGGATGAGTTCCGAAGTTAGATCCGTTTCCGTCATAACATGCTATAAGGTCTCTTGAAAGATGTGGGATAGCTACTATTCCACTATCTTCTGCTTCATTTGCAGCTGGTGCGTGCGTGTTCTGCTTTGATGGGATCCATGGAGCCCATGGGCCTCCGTCAAAAAGTGTATACCATGAATTGTTACATGTGTGATAAGCCTTTGGTCCTTCTTCCCAGCAGGTTGCAATGGCACATTTTACTGATGGATACTCTTTCTTGATAAAATTTGTAAGATCCGCATCCATATAGTAAGAACCTGTTGATTCTGGGTAGAAACCGAACTTCTCATGGAATTTCTCAAATACATCTTTTACTATCTTCTTCTTATCTTCCATAGAGAACATCCAGATACAGAAGTCCTTAGTCTTATACTTATCTCTGAACTGCTCGCAAGGAAGTCCTAAAAGTGAAAGTGAGATCTCATCGCCATATGTGTCATGGTCATGTTTTGCAATCTCAATTGTCTCATCGTTAAACAGGCTGGCATAAGTCATCTGAATTGTAACCTTAAGACCATTATCATGAGCCGTCTTCTGCTGGAATTTAAAGATATCCAGCGACTCATTTAAGATTTTCTTATCAGCAATGTCTTCTTCTTTGCCCTGTCCTGTAACTGTGGCTGAATACTCCGGCATAAGTTCCGGTCTGTGAATGATATTTACAACAAATGTATTTTCCATCTTTATCCTCTCCAGTTACCTTTAAATTTTATACTTGATTTATATCTCATCCCTTAGCACAGTGAAGAAACCGCCCGTCGACTAGCCTTTTCTCCCGCGTTTGCGCAATCGGTTGTTCTGTACTAAATATAACAAATCGACTTTATAATGTCAACGAAAATAATTATTAATTTTTTATGACTTCTATGACTTGCCTACCATCTCGCCTATCGGCTCGATGTCGGGCAGTCGCCTATCGGCTCGTTGCCTACCATCTCGCCTATCGGCTCGATGTCGGGCAGTCGCCAAGGTGTCAGTGTTCTGTGCAAGCACAACACTGACACCTTGGCTCGTTGCCTACGCAAAAAAGAGGATGCCGCAAAACAAATCTTTTGCAGCATCCTCTTTATCTACGCCTTATATTTTAGATAAACATAAGCTAAAAACATCTATTATTTCTATCTCAGATAAACAATACTTCTTGATGGAAGTGTGATCTTTCCATCAACAATCTTTATCTCTTCATTATCAAGTGTAAGACAATCAACTATCTCCATATCTTTTAACTCAGAAGAAGCAAGGTCTATCGTACACTCTTCTTTACCTGTATTATATATAACTGCAAGTTTTTTTTCGTTCCAGCTTCGAACTGTCACTCCAACATTTTCGCTTGTAAGAGAATCTACTATAGAAATCTTTCCCCTTGCTATTTCAGGATTTTCATTTCTTATTTTCAATGCCTTCTTGTAATAATTTACAAGAGAATTTTCATCATTCAACTGCTCATCCAAAGCAGGGAGCGTCATTTCCACTCCTGTATCAGCTCCTGCTGGAGGATTTGTTATATAATCCACTTCATTTTTTGACCAATACATAGGCAGTCTCTTATTTTCATCCTTCTGACCGGCAGACTTCATTCCAATTTCTTCTCCATAATATATAAATGGATTCCCACTCATGGATAAAAGCAGTCCTGCCGCATACTTAAGGCTTTCCACATCACTTTGAAGATTATTCGCGATCCTTACCTGATCATGATTTGTTAAAAATGGAGCGTCGATATAATCCGGATTCTTTGATCCATAAT
>CAMKMR010000074.1 GCA_946413945.1 uncultured Lachnospiraceae bacterium
AGTGCTTCATCAGTATGAACCACTGTCTCACTATAAATAACAACTATTCCTTCTGCCAGTTTTTCTGACGGATCATGTGTCACCCTGTGCATACTCTTTAAAACAGCTGTTTCTTCCGGACTATAATGTCCCACAATCTCGTAATCATTTATATTTTCTGTATTTTCTGAAAGAACATCTGTTACTGCTTCATAATCCATATTACCAGCATTTTCTGAAAGTAGATCCGTAGCCGCTTTTGGATTTATATTACTACCATCTTCCGACAGTAGATCCGTTGCCGCTTCCGGATTTATATTATTCAATACTTCCGTTGCCGCTTCTGAATCCAGATCACTTGCCTTTTTTGACAGTAGATCCGTTGCTACTTCATCTTCCGGCTCTGCAAGTACTTCCGTTGCTGCTTCATCTTCCGGCTCTGCAAGTACTTCCGTTGCTGCTTCATCTTCCGGCTCTGCAAGTACTTCCGTTGCCTCGTCATCCGGTTCTGTATATAAATCAGCTGTATCAGCTTCTACTGTTTTATTTTCTATATCAGCAGTTTTATCATCTACCGAAAGCTGCTGAACTTTATCTTTATTCTGCTCATTTAAAGCCTGTTCATTGGAATAAAGATTTGCAGTTGTTTCTTCGCTTTTAGCTTCAAGCTCAGCAAACACACCCATTCTTTCTTTTTCAATTTTTTTAGAAGCTTCCGCAGCAGCCATAGCAGCAATCCTCGATTCTTCCTTACTGCTCATGCCACCTGTATTCTTAATAAATGGCTCTGCCTTATGTTTCTTTATACCAGTCTTTTTATGTTTCTCTTTCGCACTTGTAACACTCGCTTCTCTGGCTTTAATAAGATTCCTTGTATTATGGATAGCTTCCTGTTTCGACTTACTTTCATAACCCGTTTTTCTGATCTGCTCAATAGCTCTTTTCTCAGCCCGTCCGGTAACTACACCGAAAACTTTTGGGATTTTTAATAAAAAGAAGAGCAACACTGCAAGTATAAAAAATACGACCGCTGCTATGAGGCCGCCTATGAACATCAATCTATATACGCCCATTAATTAGCCTCCCCCTCTTTTTTTGAATTTACGCTCTTTAAAGTTTCCATATCAGAAACTCTCTTAAGCCAGTTAGATATTTTTTCTATTCCATTAACAGCTCTTCCCTTATCATATATACTGATAATTCTGTTAACTTCTGTTTTCGGCCACTTGGTAATATCATTTCCATACGATTCAACATAAGCATTGTAAAGGAAATTTAAATGTTCCGTGTATACCTTTGCCAGATAACTCGCTGCAGATTTTCCTTGTCCTGTAAGAACTTTTTCAGCCTGTTCGTAATTTTGAATAGCCTTTTCTTCATCTCCTAAAAGACCATATATTTCAGAAATCCTGCACATTTTATTGGTATACGCCGTTCTATAAGCCGTAACAGTATCATTATCCGTTAAATCATCCGCCATACTTATATTTCCTATAGCCTGTGAAGCCACCTCATTACAAGCATTTATAGCCAGCTTATACATGGATCTATCATTTTTCCCAAGAGTATAATAGATTTCTGATAAGGAATTATTAAATTCATAATCAAATTCCGAAACATTGTCGCCATTGTAATTTCCAAGATCATCAAGCGCCTGGCTCATTACCGTTTCAGCTTTCTCAGCAACTCCATCTGTTTGTATGTAAGTCGCATATATCCTGCCTAGCATTTCATAGTTTATGAATTTCTGTTCATCTGTATTGATAAACTTATTCATATTATAGTCCGCAAAGCCATTTACCTGATCTATAAGATCACTTACATTCACACTGTTACTTGAAAGGATAAATGAAATGCTTCCGTAATAGCTTGCCAATTCTCCATATTCCTGATCTGTTTTATCGATCATGCTAAAATATTTGTAAGCCGCATTATAATCTGACAACTCGGCAAAATATGCCAGTCCCAATCTGTATAACACTTCTGGATTCTTAGCAACAAATGCATTTTTATTATTTACCCTATTGGCAATCGTCGCGAGACCATCCGCAAGATTAAGTCCCTGATCTTCACTTATCTCTGCGTCTTTCGATGCATCTATATAAAGATCTATATAATTTACATAAGCTGCAGCTTCATCTCCTTTAAGATCAAAAGCAAGCTTATATTGACCAGCTGCCTCCTTGTAATCCTTCTGAATCTTATACGAGTTGCCTTTATCAATATATGCCGTGTAATTTTCCTGGGTCACTCTCTGTATACCCTTATATCCAACCAAAGATACAACCGCACCGGCTATAGCAAGCCCTGCCGTTGTAACAAATATCGCAAATTTCTTTTTATTCTCTGCCCTGTATGAATCATCTAATTCTGTATAATGATCAAGGGCATAAAGAAGCTCGGAACATGACTGATATCTATCATTTGGATTTGGCTGGGTACATTTTAAAATGATCTGCTCAAGTCCTGCCGAAAGTGAGTTATTCCAGCGTCTGATAGGTTTGATCTCATATGGCGGCTCGCAAGGATTCATACCTGTTACCATATGATACATTGTTGCACCCAGATTATAGATATCTGTTCTGGCGTCTGTCTTATATATTCCGCGGCCTTTTGAGTCCCCAAACTGTTCCGGTGCCGCATATCCGCGGGTTCCTAATGCTGTTGTATCAGCATTGCTTTCAATCGTATATTCCTTAGCTGTACCAAAGTCGATAAGTTTAACACCGCCTTCAGGTTTCAGCATTACATTTGCAGGTTTCATATCCCTGTAGATTATCGGAGGATTCATAGAATGCAGGTAATCAAGAGCCGATGCCAATTCCTTCGACCACTCAATAACATCTTCCTGATTCTGTGCCCCTTCTCTTTTAAGGATATCTGCTAAATTGGTTCCTTCTATGAAATCCATTACTACATAGATAGTTCCCTTATTATTGATAATATCAACAATTCTAGGAAGAACAGGATGATCTACATTCTTTAAAATGTTAGCCTCTCGTTCAAGTCCTTTTAAAAGTGTTGCCGTACTTTTTGAGCCATCATTTTTCATCTCCTTGATTGCCCACTGCTTATTAAGTCGGTGATCAAGAGCAAGATAGACTATAGACATGCCCCCTCGGCCTATCTCTTTTAAAATCTCATATTTATCATCTAAAATTGTACCTACTTTTGTCGCCATACCCCTCAACCTCTATCAGATGGTCTTAATAACAGAAACTGTTATATTGTCTGTTTCTTTCCTGTTTTTAACTACTTCCGTAAGATAAATACATCCAAATTTAAGTAATCCTTCTGTATTAGATACATTTGGTCCTAACTTTTCCATAACCTCTTCATCACTGATCTGATGTCTGAAACCATCTGAGCAAAGAAGATATACTGCATTTTTCTTTAATGTGCCTTTTAAAAAGTCTGGTTCAACAATATTCGATGCTCCAACACACTGTAACAATACGCTTCGTCTTGGATCTACCTTGGCCTGTTCTTCAGTCATTCTGCCCATGGCGATTTCTCTGGCAACAAAGCTTTGGTCGTTCGTTATCTGGCGACATTTATCGCTCAATTCATAAATGCGACTATCACCCACATGTACGATATAATATTCTTCTCCGATCATCAGTATAGCTGATACCGTAGTTCCAAGCATTATGCCGTTCTGAGCTCCATATTTTCCAAGTCTTATGTTCTGCTCTTGGATTATCTCGTTCCATGCAGAATGAAGGCGAGACACATTGAACTCCCCTTGAGTTATCTCTTTTGTAAATTTCTTATCAAACCACTCGCAAAAGGCCATAATAAGTTCTTTACTTGCAAGTTCTCCCTTAGCAAGTCCTCCCATACCATCACACACAATAGAAAATGCGATTTTCCCCATTGGTGTATCTATGATCCTTATAGCAAGTGAATCCTGATTAGTACTTTTCTTTATTCCAATATCCGTATTATATGTCGCAAGAAAATCCATTAACCGTCTCCCAAAACTTTATCAGTTTATAAATAAATCCCACAAAACGCTGCCCAAAAAAGAGCAGCGTTGATCAATTAATATCTTCTAAGATGGAAAGTAAATTCCTCATCTCCAAGTCTTACTGATGTTCCATCCTTTAAAAGCACCTCAACACCTGGATCTAATTTTTCTCCATTAACATAAGTTCCATTAGTTGAAGCATTATCTCTTATATAACTTACTCCATTTTTCTTTATGATCACACAATGTATACGGCTTATAGCTGTATTTCCATCAATGGCATAATCTGCATGAAGTCTTGATTTTCCGATTTTAAATTCGTTCTTTGTAAAAAAGAGCCTTTCTCCAGTTCTTTCGCGAACAAAATTTGGTTCAGGTTTCCCCGTAATATTTGCTCCTAAAAGAGCTGATGTATCCCCTGTTGCCGCAAGCGAAGGCGCAGCCTTCATATTAGCTCCAAGAGACTGTCTCAACTGATTTTCAATAGACTCCTGAGCAAGTTTTTCTGTCTCTTCTGTTGAAACTTCTATTCCACCCGCCTGCATATTAATTCCAGACTGAAGAACCGGTTTTCCAGGCTGTGTATTATAGGCACTATAATCATTAGTTGCCTTCGCAACTGACTCCGGTAATATCTGCGGAGCTTTTTCTGAAACTGGTCCATCCGGTATGGTCGCTTCCTGTACCGGAGCTGCATTAACTTCTGGTGCTGGTGCTGCTGCCTGTTCTGGTACAGTTTTTACTTCTGGTGCTGGTGCTACTGGCTCTTCCACCTTAAGCTGCTCTGGAACAGCATTTTCTTTCTCAAGTTTTTCAGGCGCTGGATTTTCAACCTTTGCCGCCTCTTGAACAAGTGGCATCTCTTTTTTAATTGGATCCGGTCTAAAGAGCTGAGCGTTATTTGCAGGAGATGGCTGATAACCAGGATTATTAAATACCGGCTGTGGCATATTTGGATCAGCCATATTCATTGGGTTTGGATTCCCCATATTCATCTGGCTTGGCTGACCCATATTCACCTGGTTTGGATTTCCCATATTCACTGGATTTGGCTGGCCCATATTCACCTGGCTTGGCTGGCCCATATTCATTGGGTTTGGATTTCCCATATTCACTGGATTTGGCTGGCCCATATTCATTGGGTTTGGTTTTCCCATATTCACTGGATTTGGCTGGCCCATATTCATTGAGTTTGGATTTCCCATATTCACCTGGTTTGGCTGACCCATATTCATTGGGTTTGGATTCCCCATATTCATTGGGTTTGGATTTCCCATATTCACCGGATTTGGCTGGCCCATATTCACCGGATTTGGCTGGCCCATATTCATTGGATTTGGATTTCCCATATTCACTGGATTTGGCTGGCCAATGTTCATTTGACCTGAGTTAGCCGCTGTGATTGGGGCTTCCTGATGATTTGCACGATTCATCATTACAGCCATTTTATTTATCTTTATATTATTTCCTTCATTTACCTGAGCTAACGTTTCAGCCGCTTCTCCCACTTTCTTCTCTGAAACAGGAGCGTTAATATCCAAAAGCATCTCCGCAACAAGCGCTGTAAAACGACCTGCATCGAACTTAAATGCATTTAATTCTGTAAGGATCCTTGCGACATAATTATCCTTATCTTCTGCCTTAAATTTCATTCGAGATACAATCTTTCTTAAGAAATCAGGCACTTCTGTCATATCGACTCTCTCTTCTTTCACCGGAATAAGGATACTTGTTGTAGCAAGTGTCTTTGGTTCAATGAAGATATAATTTTTATCCTTAACAATGCAGTTTACTGGAATTCCCTGACTTCCAACTGCATATGTATTCATAAGATTCTTAAGTATTGTAAGAACTTCATATTTAGTGAATTCCTTATTAAGATATGCTGAAAGTGTAGGATAATCCGGAACACGCGATGTTACCTTTCTTACTCCATCTGCTTCTTCAATCTTAAATTCAGCGATCCCCTGTGTATTTTCCTTGTTATACCTCTGCTCTGCTCTCTCGTCCAATACATCTTCATTCTTAAAGATATATGCGATATTGATAAGTTCCCCTTCACTAGTAACATTTAAATCGTATTTATGCATATATTTCTCCTTCCCCAATATAGTTTAGGCAGGTATTTTTTTAATATTTAAAAATGTATTCATCATCAGCAAATCTAATCGAATCACCGTTATGAAGTTTGAGTTCTTCCCCATCTTCAAGCTTCTTACCATTAACATAAGTGTGATTTGTTGATTTGTTATCCTTTATGTAATAACCATCATCCTTCTTTGTGATAACTGCATGCTGTCTTGAGATAGCTCCGTTACCACTGATATGATAATCAACGCCACGATTAGCTTTACCAATCTTAAATACATTCTTATTTATGATTGTCTTTTCCTGAGTTGTTTCTCTTACTAAATATGGATTAACCTTAATGGCACCCTCTCTACCAGTTAAGCTTGTAACTTTTACCGGCTTAACTTCAGCAGCCTCTTCTTCAGCTGTTACAGTATTTTCAGCATCTGTAGTTTCTTCTGATGTTTCATCTATTCCCTCAGCAGTTTCTGTTGATTCAACCTTTTCTTCGGCTGTTTCATCATCCTGCGAGAGAATATGTGTTGCCGTCTTATCACCAGTAACATCCTGAATTTCCTGCTCCTGCTGAGCTGCATTCTGAATTATCGCTGCACGATTGATTTTAATCTTCTGCTTAAGTTCAGGTTTCTCATGCTTTGTTTTTACTTCTTCTTTGTCTAAATCTTCGCTCTGACCAAACTTCGAATCACCATTCACAAAAGCCTTTATTCTAGCTTCAATAGCCGCCTGTGTTTCTGTGTCCATTCTTGGTTCATCAACTTCATCAACTTCATCTTCTTCAGAATCTTCATCTTCAGTATCATTTACTAAGCTGTATCTGTTACTCGTTAATGTTTCTGAAGGCTGTGATACTGTTTCTTCCTCAGCTTCAGTTTCTTCAACTGCATCCTCTAACTCAATATCATCGTTTTCTTCTTCAACTGAAGTATTAACTGTTGGAATCGGAATATCAGCAGGATCAATATCTGAAACATCTTCTTCCTCTTCATCTAATGCCTCATCCTCATCATCACCGATCTCCGGAAGAGGTCCATCAACGCTGCCAAGATTTTCCATTACGCTGTTAATAGTCTCTGTCTGCGCCGCTGTAGAAGTTACAACCTCTTCTCCTTCTCCAGTAGCTATCGCTCCTTCATCTGCAGTAAAGTCGATTCCTGCATCTTCCATAAGAGCTTCTGTAAGCCCTATTATCCCTCTTAAATTAAATCCGTCGCCATTGATGTATGTAAGAAGCTGACCTACATAAGAAAGATCCTCTTCTATGTTGTACTGACCTGATGCGATAAACTGTCTGATAAAGC
Organism: uncultured Lachnospiraceae bacterium; assembly: GCA_946413945.1. Taxonomy (GTDB): domain Bacteria; phylum Bacillota; class Clostridia; order Lachnospirales; family Lachnospiraceae; genus Eubacterium_Q. Next base: position 7,342 of record CAMKMR010000074.1, read on the forward strand.
CCTTGAATTCAGTTGCAACAGAAGCCTCGCTCTCTACAGGCACACAGATAAACTGAACATCAAGGCTGTCAGGATCAACATAGATAAATCCTCTGTTAAGCAGAAGATACGAAAGTCTTATAGCCTGTTCCTTGCAGTTGATAATAGATAATGCAATATTCCTGATTATCTTAAGGACCTGTTCTTTTCTTACGATTCCTTTCTGCATTGCCTCAATAGACATTTTTCCAGTTATATCATATGTAAGATAGTCAAAATCATCATCTTCCTCATAAATGATCCTAACCAATTCCTTTATTTCATTATCTTCACAGTAATTCAGAACATCTTCATCAAGTTCTGTACCTTCCCCCATGGTATATGTGAGATAACGTTCTTCCCCGATATTTTTTGCTTTAAAACTAAAGCTTCTCATAACAATCCCTCCTATATTTACTCAGAATCATCTGAACCACCTGAACCCTGTGAATCCATGTGTTCATCATAA
>CAMKMR010000075.1 GCA_946413945.1 uncultured Lachnospiraceae bacterium
TGCCTTTGCCTGAATAGATTCTAACACAAAACCCACAAGAATAGCTACAATAGTAATTGTTAAAATTTTGATTGATTTTCTCATAAATTGATCTCCTTTATATTATATATTTTTTGTTTGTTTCACCTTACATGTACATAATATAAAATCCTAAAGAATAAATCGTCGTTTTAACATTACAAAATATTACATTTCTGTAATCTATTGTAAATTTAATGAGAATAAAAAATAATGCCTCATATCAAGAGATTTATCCGGAAAAAGCACCTTCTTTCCTGTCATTAGTTAACATAAAAATGGACCTAGGGGTCTGTCCCCCTGGTCCATTTTTATGTTAACTAATGCAGTAAATTTCGATTGCTTTTGAGGCAAATACACCTGTGTCTTCGCCACCGGCTTTATCGATATTATCTCTCATTTCCCCCTCTGCAGCGTAGGCCTTGCCAAGCCCTGAAAGGATTTCATTTGTACAATTATACATATTCTTAGAAATGAAATCCTGAAGTTTTTTTACCTGTTTTTGAGGAATTTCATCAGAAGGATCCATTTCCTTCATGCCTCCAAACTCAGTGAAGATAAGCATAAGGTCCTTCATCAGGTTCTTATTATCCGCGTCAGTCCTGCCCTTGTTTTTTTCTTCATATTCTTTATAAGCCTCGGTATTTCCCCAGGTTTCCTTTGCCTTTTTTGCATATTCATCCATTTTCTCTTTATCAAATGCTGTAAAATCCATAACTTTATTAACTCCTATCTCTTTTATTCCACGAGCCAGATTAAGAAGATTGTCGATGTGTTCCCTCTTCAGTGTCAGAAGTTCTATCTGCTGTTCCACCGCCTTTTTCTTATCGAAAGAAGGACTATCAATGATCTTTTTTATATCTTTTAAAGGAAATTCCAATTCTTTGAAAAGAAGTATCATTTGTAATCTTTCAATGGCTGCATCGTCATACAGTCTGTAGTCTGCGTCAGTATATCCTGCAGGTTTTAATAAGCCTATACTGTCGTAATACTGGAGGGTGCGTATACTCACTCCCGAAAGCTTACTTACTTCATTTATCTTCATCATATCCGTTTCCTCCTAAAGGATTTCCATCCTCATTCTATCTGACATAAAAATGATCCTTAGCTCCACGTATCACCACCGCATTCCTGAGCCATACGCCCCCAGAACACCACCTCATTTCTGAGCCATACGCCCCCGGAACACCACCTCATTCCGCAGCCTACGCCCCCGGAACACCACCTCATTCCTGAGCCTACGTCCCAGGAAAATAGACCTGAGGTACTGTCCCCCCATAGCTCATTCCCCTATGGCACATTTATTAGAGTGGCGTCATCTTTATACCTCGTGTAACTTTAATATAAACTATCACGTAACGTAGGAGTCAATATTTTTTTCTACATTTCTCTCAACATTTTTCATTTTTTCTCAACTATATTTTTTTCGCCGACTTTATTTTTTATCTGTTTTTATTTCATTCATTCGTTTATCATTATTTAATCCTTGCCTGAATTATACTCCGAAATTCTGTATATGAACCTTCCTCGGCGTGAAGCCTCACACAATCTAAAGTCACGAGTGTGCGGCGGCAATTCATCAACGAATTATTAAATCCTTACCTGAAACATTCTCCGACATTCTCAACCTCACTCTGACCTACTCAAATTTACTATAATCAAACTCAGTTATTTTAGGATCATATTCGCCGTCATCATTATATTCGCTGTAAATATATAATCTCTTTTCTTCCCTGTTCCATTTAACTTTACTAAAGTAGCGCCAAAGCGCTGCACAGCTGTCATCCTCGTCATCAAAATCATTATAAGGATAATACCTGCCATAACTTGCTTTAAAATCCGCCATCCAGCAATCTATTGTATCTTCATCCCCTCCATCATTATTAGCATCCAGCTTCTGGGATTTTGTCTGCATAAAATGAACCAGATCCGTATGGCCAAGCGCCCAGGTGGTATCGATATGATAGTACTTTCCCTTTATCCTTACTATGGACCAGCAATGTCCATTATTAGTTACCGTTCCAGCATCAACGCCCGCCTGAGTCAGAAGATAGGTATATGTCATAGCAAATTCTCCACAAATCCCGCTCTTAGTTTTTAAAACATGCATCACCCCGCCCCATTCAGAGTAATCCTCGTAATAGTAAAAGTTGTCCTGAAAATAAATATACAAAGCTAAAGCCTTTTCGAAATCGGAATAATCATCCTCAAGCACTTCATTTAAGATCTTCTCGGTTTCATTTTTTTGTATCTCGATTTTTTCTTTCAATTCTTCCGTTGAAATTTTATAAGTAAAATGTACCGTACCATCTTCTACTTCCTGATCCCATGGCATATCCAGCCACTCAGCAACAGCAGGCAGGTTATCCGGTATAAGAACATAATAAATGTAGCTAAATACCTCTTTATCCGGACATTCAAATTCTGTGCGTCCTTCCAGCAAAGCATCGATAAAACCATTCCAGTATTTTTCAATATCTTCAATACCACATTCTCTTTCAAGATCATTCATAGCCCTCATGTTAAAAATATAATGGCTTTCTTTCTTTTTTTGCTGCTTTATAAATGTATAGTCATTAAAATATTCCATAAGACTCGCTTCAGTCTCATGATTTTTAGCTTCATCCTTCGCTGCGCCATCACCGTCATATCTACCGTCAATCGCAGTGCCATCACCATTAATACTGTCATTTTTAAAGCTATCATTTCCTGTTTCCCCATCCTTTGTAGCGTCACTTTCACTAGTTACCCTAGCGCTCGTCTCTTCAGTCTGACTAGCTACAGTAGTCTTTTCATTATTTTCCTTATTAGTTGTTTTACACCCCACAAATGTTGACATCACAATACCCATGCATAGAAATGCCGATAAAAATTTTTTCTTCATACTCATCTCCTATAATTTATGATATATGATTCTATCTTATTTTTTCTTTTTGTTTATTAATTTTTCCATAAAAATGGACCTAGGGGGACAGTCCCCTAGGTCCATTTTTATGTAAACCAAACAAAAAGCACCCGCTAAAAAAGCAGGTGCCACGTCTAATCTTAATTATTCTATTACTGCGCGATCTAATGCTTCTGTATGATCCTTTGTTCCAACGAAAACTTCGTTTGAATATGGATTCTTACCGATTCTTATAGCATTTCTGATTATCACTGCTATACAAAGAACATTTATCGCAAGAGCCATCATAGCCACAAACCCCTGCATTGAAGGGTCTGCTGTAATACCCATTTCTGCCATAGCCTGATTTGCAGCGATTGTCTTACCCTGACCAGCATTGTAGATTGCAATAGCCTTGTCATAAAGTGCCATAGTTGAAATGCCAGCTTCGGTTGCTCCCTTATAAACACGAGGAAGTACAGCCGCAAATCTACCGCTAAGCTGGAAAAGTGGAACCACCTGAGCCCACATGCACCAGATTGCCAGTGTGTTGGCACGGTTCTGGATCCAAGCACCCTTGTTCCAAAGTGCATTTGCAAATGTTGGAGCAAGAAGAAGTGCTACACCGCAATACCATGTATGAGTTGGAAGATTGAGATATGTATACTCAAAATTCCATACATCATAAGCTAAAATGAACCAGATTGTCATATCAGGCCAGAGCATGTCTGACTGATTCTTATCCTTTGATGTATAAAGGTGAACACAGCCTGTCATACAGAAAATGTTGATCATTCCGGCAAGGGCATTTACTACATTCCACCATCCGCCGTAAATGAATACGCCTTCATTTGAACACCACCAGGCACCTGAGAAGTCACCTGTGATCTTATACGCCGCAAGAGCTGATTCCATATCAGATACATTTGCGATCATGATATTTGCTGCAACGATAAACCATGGCCACCATTTGAACCATTTTTCTTTACCGATGCCCCATTTATACTTGATCATCATGAAACCTACGCATCCAATATCAGCTGCATAAAGTTTAAAGTAATGGAACCATCCATCCATATAAGCTACAGTTGGATTTGACGCACCTCCAAACAAATTGAAGTGTGCAAGAATAAAGTAAATTGTAAGAATTGCTGGGATGATAACAAATATTACCATGCCGCCAACTTTGGTACGACGACCAAGCTCATTCATTACGATAAGACCGGCAAATACAAGGCACCAGCCAAGAATCTGCCATAAATTGGTAATTTGGAAAAACATTTACCCGCCTCCTTATTATTTCATTGAAGAAAGAAACTGATCTCCCCTCCCTCAGTTTTTATTATAAAGAAACGGGCCAATAATAACAATGTTTTATACTACAAATTCAACTAAAAAATATGTTAAAAACGACTAAAAACAGTAATTTTATCCAAACAAAAAGCATCATGATCTTCTAATACTTCTCTTAATTCCGGCTAAATGTATCGCTATACAATTCCCCACTTCCTCGCTTTCATATCCCCCTTTAATGAATTAGCTAAAATATTCTACTTATTTTGCCTGAAGTTCATCCTTCCCATCGCTCTTCCTTGCGAGGTAAAGAATAAATGATCCCATCGTAATTATCAGTAAGATGACAGGCCATCCCAAAAATGTAAGCGTGGCTAGAAATGTCGGTCTTATATCATACCCTATTCCAATTAACAAAAGAAGTGCATAGATATTTACGATAAATATCATTACTGAAAGAACTATAGCAACAAACGAATAGAAGATTCTGAAAAATGTTCCTGTCTCCTTTATTCTTGCTATTAAATCCCTAAATACTTTTTTATAGAAGAAATATACAAAAACTAAAAAAACTGCCAGCCCAAGAATATAAAACAAATAATTATATTCATAAATGGTCCCGCCAAAAAAGAAGCTGTGATTATAACCTATCTTTTTTTTTCCAATAAGCTGGATCAGGATTCCCAAAACATCTACTGCCGCTCCTGCTAAAAAAAATATGATTTCAAATAAAAAAATCCTAAAACTAATTTTTTTCATTTTCCCTTCTCCAAACTTGGATACAGAGCTATCAAAAGCCCTGCATCTTATTTTCTCACAAAAGGCCTTTTAAGAAGCCTTCCATCTCTTTTTCTCACAAAAAGCCTTTTAAAAAGCCTTCCATCTCTTTTTCTCACAAAAGGCCTTTTAAGAAGCCTTCCATCTCGTTCTCTAACAAAAAGCCTTTCAAAAGCCTTCCATCTATTTTTCTCACAAAAGGCCTTTTAAAAAGCCTTCCATCTCGTTCTCTCAAAAAGCTGATCCCCCCCTCTATACATACACTTCCACCGCGACATAAAGTCTTTCTTTCTTAGTCACGCCGCCTTCTCTAAGAAAACGGAATTTCCCATGTCCCCTGACAGAAACAATCTCCCCATCCTTTAAAGCTCTGGCATTGCTTGTAGTTTCCATGCCGTTGACAAAAACTCTGCCCTCCCTGAAATGCATCAGAGCCTGCTCCCTGGAAAGTTTGTAAATCTTAGAAATAATAGCGTCACAACGGTTACTTGACACAATTATATCCATAGCCTTTGTTGTCGGAGCAAGGTCCTTAATCTCTTCCTCAATGATCTCGGCCCGAACCGGAGTGTGGCGGATAGAAGTAACATTTTCTAAAATGTAATCGGCCATATTATCAAGTATGAAAATATAGGCCACATTATCCTTTATCAGGATATCCCCCATTGTATCCCTTTCAATTCCTTGATTCATAAGGGCTCCGAGCACATCCCTATGTGACAGCTGCTCGGCAAATTTCTTCATACGAGGCTCAATCTTTATCACTTTTATCGGGAAAAATGGAACGTAGCCGAATATTTCTTCTTTTCCGAAACATACTACAGCTCTTTCACTTAATTCCATCCCTCCATAAACCGAGTAACCTACAAATTCCAGTTTCTTCTTTAATTCATGAACTTTTGAAATCTGTGAAGGATTTAGAAAATTGCTATATATATATCGCCCTTCCCTGTAAGCTCTGTCAGCAAGCTCTAATATTCTGTTTTTAAAATCTTTATCATTATTATCCATAATAATCCTGTTTTTTTAACTTTAAGAAACTCGTCTCTAAAGATCATTTTATATACAAAGCCTATAAATAAAATGAATGACATTATCCCTAATATAAAATGAACAACAAATCACTATTATATAAAATCAACAACTCTATCACTATTATATAAAACTCTCCGGGATTTTACCAATAAACGTATAAAATAGATATAGCCGGGATTTTACCCGAATCCCGGCTACTAATTATTTGTTTATATCAGACTAGAAAATTTCTCAACAAGTTTACTCTTCAAATATCTGGTGCCAAAGTCAGCTCAAACTTTGGCCTCTTCTTAATTCCCCTTGTTTTTTTTCATACAGTCTACTCAGCCGTCGCATTCTTCTTTTTTTTTCAGCTGATCATTTCTCAACTGCGTTCTTCTTTATTCTCAGCTGATCATTTCTCAACTGCATTCTTCTTTGTTCTAGCTGTTTGTTCAACTACGCTCTTCTTAGTTCCTGCAGTTCTTGTCTGTGTCTTTTTAAATACAGAGAAAGAAAGTCCCGGAACAGTTATCTGGATATAATTATCTCTTCCGTTAACCTTGCCTGATTTAGATTCCTTAACAACCTTATTGTTATGACCTTCTCCACCATATTTAGCTGAATCACTTGAAAATATTTCTTTCCACTTACCTTCTGATGGAACGGCAAGCTTGTAATTCTTATGCTCAACAGGAGTGAAATTACAGATGATAAGAAGAGTATCCTTCTCTTTATCACCGCGTCTTTCAAATGAAAGGATTGAGTGATTAGCATCCTTATCCTCTATCCATTCAAAGCCCTGAGGATCAAAGTCAAAACTAGTAAGTGCAGCTTCTGTTTCATAGAATTTATTTAAATCCCTGACATACTTCTTCATATAAGTATGGGCATCAAATTCAAAAAGTGACCAGTCAAGTTCTGAAGATTCATCAAATTCTTTAAACTGAGCAAATTCCTGCCCCATAAAGAGAAGCTTCTTGCCAGGATGAGCCATCATAAAACCGTAAGCAAGTCGAAGGTTAGAGAACTTATCCTCATAGCCTCCAGGCATCTTTTCTATCATAGAACCCTTCATATGAACCACTTCATCATGCGAAAGAACAAGAATAAACTTCTCACTATAAGCATACTCCATGCTGAACTTAAGTTCATTATGATGATACTTTCTATAAAGAGGATCCAGCTTCATATATGCAAGGAAATCATTCATCCAGCCCATGTTCCATTTATAATCAAAACCAAGTCCGCCCATAGAAACAGGACTTGTAATCATAGGCCAGGCTGTTGATTCTTCAGCGATCATAAGAACATCCGGATATTTCTCTGCCATCTTCTGGTTAAGCTCTTTAATGAAATTAATAGCCTCTAAATTCTCATTACCGCCAAATTTGTTAGGATTCCATCCGCCATAATTTCTGCCGTAATCAAGATATAACATAGATGCAACGGCATCCATTCTGATTCCGTCAATGTGATATTTATCAGCCCAGTAAAGAGCATTTGAAATAAGGAAATTGCGAACTTCATTTTTTGAATAATCAAAAATGTATGTTCCCCAGTCAGGGTGCTCTCCAAGATCTGGATCTGCATTCTCATAAAGAGCTGTACCATCAAATCTTCCAAGACCATGCTCATCTTTTGGGAAATGAGCCGGAACCCAGTCCATAATGACACCGATGCCCTTCTTATGCATATAATCCACAAAACCCATAAAATCCTGAGGACTGCCATATCTTGAAGTTGGAGCATAATAACCTGTTACCTGATAGCCCCATGAAGGATCATAAGGATGTTCCATAACAGGCATAAG
>CAMKMR010000076.1 GCA_946413945.1 uncultured Lachnospiraceae bacterium
CCCGAGACATCCTTTTTATAAAGCGTGTCAATCTGCTTTTTACTCTCAAAAAGAGTTAAGGCATTGTCCACCATTATGATCTTTTCGATATACTCCAAATGCCCCGCCGCCTTTAGCATATACTCCTGGGCATGCCTTGTCACCGCTCCCGCCAGGTATCCATATGTGGCAATGCAAAAGACATAATCCGCCTTAAGACGAGCTTTTTCTAAAAATCTCCGTACCATCTTTGGTGCGTCAGCTGCATAGGTCGGGAAAATAACACCTATCGCATCATCGTTTATCTCATATTTTTCTTCTTTAACAAGTTTAGGAATAGACAGCAAGGTTCCTCCTAATTCCTTTGCCACCTGAAGACAATTACCAGTTGCTGTAAAATATAATATCGTCATGCTTATCTCCTTCCTAATGCCCTTCAACCAACCAGTTAATTTCTATCAATTTCTTTATCACAATACCGCAAAAACGAGCCTCAGCCCCGCTTCCAGTTTACATAAAAATGGGCCACCGGGGACTGTCCCCTAGGTCCACTTTTATGTAAACTTTAGTATTCATCCAGGAAATTATGGCGAACTCCGCCCTTTTTATATTCTATCACCGTATCAAGATTAACATTTTCCACACTTCTAAAAATGTTAGACTCTACAAACGGATTGGTTTTCTTAAGTTCCGCTATCAGCTTCTTAGTATCCAGCCTCTTCGACGAAGTAGTTCCGTCCTCATGACATGTAGAACAAGTCTCCGTAAAATGACACGCGCACTGTAAAAATCTAAGTTCGTTATAATCTCTCCAAGCGCAAATGTCACTTTCCCTTATAAGATAAAGAGGTCTGATAAGCTGCATCCCCTCAAAATTTGTGCTATGAAGCTTCGGCATCATAGTCTGGATCTGAGCCCCATGCAGCATGCCCATAAGGATCGTCTCGATCACATCATCGTAGTGATGCCCCAGAGCAATCTTATTGCAACCCAGTTCCTTAGCCTTACTGTAAAGATAGCCCCTCCTCATCCTCGCGCAAAGATAACAAGGACTCTTCACCACCGTGTCCACCGTATCAAAAATGCTACTTTCAAATATTGTTATCGGAATCCCGAGAGCCTTGGCATTGCTTTCGATAAGCGCCCTGTTTTCCTTATTATATCCAGGATCCATAACAAGAAATGTCAGCTCAAATGACATCTGTCTATGACGCTTTATTTCCTGAAAAAGCTTTGCCATAAGCATCGAATCTTTTCCACCGGAGATACATACCGCAATATGATCCCCTTCCTCGATAAGCTTATAAGTCTTGCACGCCTTCGCAAATGGAGAAAAAAGCTGTTTATGGAATTTTTTCTGTATGCTCTTTTCTGCCTTATTTTTCCTCTCCTCTAAATTCGCTTCATTGCTCATCTCAGCACGCACATAACCGATGTATCCCTCAGCCAGGCTGTAGCAGTCCCAACCACTTAAACATTCCATGGTATCATCAATCTCAAGCGAACTTCTGCCTATCTCGCAATAAAAAATGAGCTTCTTATCCTTAGGAATTCCCGCCAGCTTTTTGCGAACTTCATCACTGTTTTCTTCTAATTCCTCTTTAGTAAAATTCAAGGCTCCAGGGATCATGCCATAAGTCACCGTCCCCTCATCCCTTATATCTATCAATTGAAATGAATCTTCCCTCAAAGCTTTCATTTCCTCATATGTTATCTCTTTCATCAAATATCTCCTCTGCGAACTTACTGTATTCTTCTATATTTTTCGCCTGATTACATATATTTTTAATTTTCTTAATCTAATACAATTAAATGCTTTTATCTCCACATCCAACTAACCGTTTTTTTCGTCTGCACCAGTCCCAGCCCCTTCTGCAACCTGATCGACGCCTTATTATCCGTTATAACATGACAATAAGGAATAAATCCTGTTTTCCTTATCTTTTTTATCATAACCTGTTCCAGCCTTGAACCATAGCCTTTTTTCCTATATTCCGGGAAAATGTATAAAAGCCCCATACTGCCTTCATGATGCTGCCCGATAAATCCCACGAGCCTGTCCTCGTCATAACCCAGTAAAATGTTACCTTGCATCACCAGATCTTTTAATTCTTCTTTACTTATAAGATTATAGTTTGCAGAAAGCATGGAAAAATCATTTTCATCCGCAACCCTGACACTCAGCAAATCTCCTTCTTCTTCTGTCATCTCATTTGCTTCATCTTCCGCCATCTCACTGAGCAATTTTCCTGCTTCATCTTCCCCGTCAGCATTTATAAACGCAAACTGATAGCACTCCATCGGCCCGTTAAAATCATATTTTCCAGCAGCTTTCTTTCCAAGAGATGCTCCCACTGCCTTCATAGCCTCGTTCACTAGCGTCTCTTTCGCTTCATACACTCTAAATTTTTCAGCAGGCATCTTCCTCTCTGGTTCAGTTACCATCAATAATTTCCAATCTTTAGTTATATATTTATCAAGGATTTTCATTCCAGATTCATGATCAACACATGCAAGATAGTAGCCTTCGCTTACTGAGTCAAATATTAGAAGATAATTATCATTTTCTTCAATAATTTTACCTGTGCCTCGTTTCATTATGTGTTGAAAGACAACATATTCAATTGAGCTAATATCCATTCATCTTCCTCTAGTCACTCTTAATACGCTTCATTTTAACACTAACCCCCAGCAACTGTGAAGAAAAAAATATCCAGCAATAATATAACGGCTGCCCCAAAAAAGGACAGCCGTTACATTAATCCTCAACAACCCTGATTTTTTCAATCTTGTCATTGTTAAAGAAATACGCATCATATGTATCTAATGCTTTCTTAAATTCTTTTTGCTCTGTAAAGCTTACATCCACAACCTTAATATTCTTTATATCTTCAAATGCCACCAACTTCTTTCCATCTCTTACAGCTCTTAAAAGATCACCTGCGCTGAAAGTAATAGCTTCATTGGTAAGATTTGTAAGCCAGAAAGCAACCTTTAAATTCTTATACTTACTTGCGATAAGCTTATATTTAATAGATATAGCCGTATCTTTTCCTATCAGATTAGCAAGTTCTGAAGAATTAACTAATATGAGAAGCATTGCCTCCTTTGAAAGATCCAGCTCACCTGCTTCGCTTTTCTTCATTCTTTCCTCAAGCCTTGCAGCCACAGAATTAATGATGTTTCCTGCCTCTTCTGCAGAATTTATATAGCCATCAACTTTATCAGAAAGATTTTTAAATTCTCCCATAGGGTCATCCATAAGATAAATCTCTACAGGATTATTTTCCTTATTTTTCAGGAGTCTGTTCACTGCATATTCAATATATTTACGTCTTGCGACAGACTTTTCACCCAGAAATCCCTGAACAAATACATCGTTGCAACTGATAACTCTCTTATCTATAGAATTATATTCCATACCAAGTGGTATTTCATAATCCTTAAAATTATTAGCAAATTGCTTTATCATATATCTTTCTGTAACATGTTCTGGAATTTCCTGAATACCTGCCACATACTGATCTCCATATTTTTGCTGGATATGATCAATAAAGTCCTTCATAAGGTTGATCTTTTCAAACTCCTTCTCAGCAGCAAACGCAAGATAATACTGAATTTCGTAGAAATTCTTATTATTCTCGATCAATGCTCGTCCGGCTATATTATTAATCTTCTTTCTGCAGCCTTCAAAAAGCATACCGTAATCTGAAGAATCATTGCAATAAAGTCCTGTTCTCTTTGGGAAATTTGCCAGCAGCTTAAAGCCCGTTCCTGTAGCCTGACCAGCAGTAACAATTATGGAAATACCGACTGCAATACTTTCCCTGCTGAGGTTTATGATCACATCCTCATAATCTGGAAAATAACTTCTAAATGATACCCAGTTATCAAGCATTATGACTATCTGTGGCAGTTCTCTCTGGCCAGATTCCCTGTAGGCACTAAATGAGCTAAGTCCCAGTTTTGAAAAAAGTTTCTTTCTCTCCTGTACTGTTGCCGCCATAAGTTTAAGGAAGCCCTTTAACTTTTCTTCATCTGAAGATGTTATTACACCTCCAACATGATTAAGAGTTTCAAAATTCTTTAATATTGTTGAAGCAAAATCAAGTATATAGATATTTACTTCCTTTGGAGAATACCTCTCAGCAAGTCCCCTTATCAGTGTCTGAAGAAGATTTGTCTTTCCTGACTGAGTAGCACCAAGAATGAAAATGTTATTCTGAGTAATATTAAATATTTCTTTATACTGTCTCTGTCTGGATGGATCATCAACCATACCAACCGGTACAACAATATCAGTTCCATCATAATCTAAAACTTCTGTCTCAATAGGAATTGCTTCAGGAAGAGAAGGAAGACAGATATTGGGAAGTCTCTTTATTCCTGCATTCTCACAGTATTCATTTATATAATTTACCAAAGCCTTAAGCTGTGTCTCTCCACTGTCATCCTGATCTGGCTTCTGTTCATAAATAACAGTTCTCTTACCGGATAATTCAACGCTGGTTATCTTGAACTTTCTTTGAGCTGTAATACCATCATTTTTAGCACTTGCTCCACTATATGCCGACTGGAAGAGTTCAAATATCTCATTATTACCAACCTGAAGATAAGCGCGTCCTGGTTCTTTGATCTCAGCAGCTAGTGGAGATTTAAGAACTTCATTACTATCTTGCTTATTCTGAACTTTAAGACAAAGCTTAAATTTAGAGTTACTCCAGATCTGATCACTTACTACACCAGATGGCTTCTGAGTTGCAAGAATAAGATGAACTCCAAGGCTTCGTCCAATTCTGGCAGCTGAAATAAGTTCTTTCATAAATTCCGGCTGTTCACTTTTTAACTCAGCAAACTCATCAACTATAAGGATAAGATGTGGCAGAGGAATATTCGCCTTACCTTCCTTATAATTCTTAATATAATCATCAATATGATTAACTTCCTGTTCAGCAAAAAGTTCCTGACGTTTGATCAGTTCAGCCTTAATTGAAAGTAAAGATCTTTCGATTTCATTTCCATCAATATTAGTGATAGCACCATTAAGGTGAGGCAGATCTTTAAATTGATTTACCATTCCACCACCTTTAAAGTCAATGATGATAAATCCAACCTCATAAGGATGGAACAAACTTGCCATAGATAAAATATAGGTCTGCAATATTTCAGATTTACCAGAACCTGTAGTACCGGCAACAAGTCCATGTGGGCCGTGATATTTTTCATGAAGATCCAGATAAACTACCTCATCTCCACTCTTCACACCAATTGGAGCAGCCATAGATTTATATATCTTTGATCTTTCCCATCTCTCACTAAGATTAAGATCGTATGGGCTGAGAATATTTAACAACTTGAAAAGTGTAATATTCTTTGTAAGCGAATTTTCAAGACTCACTTCATCCACATATACACAAGCAAGTTTCTTCGCAGCCAGTTCAGCATTCTTAAGGCTTATATGCTCATAATTAAAAGCCTGTATAGCCTCTCCATTTTCTATTTCCTGGATATAACCACTATAATCATCTTTATTTAAGAAAATTCTAGATGAACATTCAGGATTAATGAATTCTTCATATTCCTCAAAGAAAACAAAATGGAAGCCAAGGTCACTCGCTTTTTCAATATATTTTGAAACCGGATGATTGCTTATAAGTTCTGATCTGAAGACCAGAACAACATAATCATTCATCCCCTCAGCAACTCCTCCAAGAGATTCTCTCATTGACAGTTCTGAATATAAAAACTCTAAAGTAAGCTTGTTGCTTTCTTTATCGTACATGAAATTTCTCATGCCATTATTTTCATTATAAGTAATCTGCAGCCATCTTGCCCATGAGAATAGCTTTGTATCCTCGTCATTCATTATAAGAAAAAGTTTCATATCCTTATAAAAATGAGACGCTGCAAATTCCATGATAAGATTCTTTTCCATCTGATAAAGCTTAGTTCTATTCCCGATAAAACCAACTGCATTCTTTTCTTTAAGATCAAGGCAGACAGGCATATTTTCTATATATTCATATTTGTCGTGAATAGCCTCAGGATAATCCTTTAACTCATCTTCCGAATCAACATAATCTTCTTTTTTAAACTCAACCTGACAGTTAGAAGCTACAGTTCCTTCACCGATCCTAACCTTAAGATAGTCATCATGTTCTTTTTTCTTTTCAAATAACCTGTTATCGAAATCTTCAACGAAAGTCATATAATCTGCAAGAGATGGGTTCATATAATCTGCAACAACCCTTTCTCTTTTTCTAAGACTTATTATCTCATCCTCTTTCTTGGCAAGATAATTCATATATACTTTCTTTCTTTTTTCTTCCTTTTCTATCCTTTTCTTTTTTTCTTTAACAAAATTGATTATGGTTATTGTTGTACTTACTGACATGGTTCCTACAAAGAAAAGAATATAGCCCATATTCCTTCCTCCGCCCATCATGCCTCTCATACCGATCATCATGACCATATTAACAAGCATTGGTAAAACAGAAAAAAGAAAATTCTGCTGTTCACTTTCATCCTTATTTTGCGGATTCAAAACTTCCAGCTTATCACTTGGCAGGACAAATCTCTGCCTTGCATTTTTTATAAATTTGGGATATCTAAAATGATTCTTCTGATACGAAACAATATCTGAAGTAAACTGAGTAATGATAGACGCATTTCTACTTGTATAAAGTATTCCCTTTCCAATACAGAAAGAATAACCCTTAATTGATAAGAACTCTCCTTCTCTCAAAAAAAAGGTTTTGGTCTTAGGAATAAATCCATTTATCTCTACCCCTATACCAGTCTCGTTAAGATTTATTTCATAACCACCTATAGCTTTTCTAAGAACGATCTTATCATCATTAACATAAGGATTATCAATACGTATAGAACAATTTACCTGTCCTCCGATTGATATTTCTGTTGTGTTTCCAATATTTATCGCCTTATCATAATCATCACCAACAGGATCAAAGCACTGTATAAAATCAATTCCAAATACTTCTGTTCCTGTGCTGTCATAGCAAAGAGATAAATGTTCCCCAACTTGAAGATTCTTTATATATTCTTTTATATTATATCCAGATGTAAGATAAACTGAATCGCTGCAGCTTATTATATATTCGCCACTTTCCTGTCTATCAATCCTGAATATAAATCCAGTTAAAAATCTTTCTCTTCTAAATGCAATCTGGCATGCCTTATCTGTTCCAATCGTAAGACTGCCTGTAAAGTCGTCTGTAAAATCAAACTCCTTATACATATTATTTCCGTAAATAATGAGTTTATATTTCATACCTGCTCCCAATTTTTTTAGCCTTGCTGCCTTATTATATACCAGCGCTAATTCTGCCGCTGTCATATATTCATTTTAACCTGAACGAATTATGTAACAGTACAATTCTTTCCGCTGCCATATATTCATTTTAATCTGACCGAATTATGTAACAGTGCAATTTTTTTCACTGTCATATAGATCATCTGTCGTAATTGATAATGGTTCCATTTCTAAGCCCAAACTCTTCAAGAGTCTTGTCACCTCTTAAAAGAGCTTTGGGTTCATCCGTACAAAGATAACAATCCGATACATCATTAAGATCTATGGAAAGATGTAATCCCTTTGCAAGTCCGTAAATCAGCTCATTAGCCGTAATATTTAATGGAACTTCTATATCTGTCTTCTTATTCAATTTTTTATCATTGAATATCATTATCACCTTATTATCCATGTCCCACTTATAATCCAATTATCAGGATTGATGATTGAATTTTTTCCTTTCTCCCACATCTTATCCAATATAAAGCTTCACAATTATT
>CAMKMR010000077.1 GCA_946413945.1 uncultured Lachnospiraceae bacterium
AGTTTTTTATTCGAATGTTCAGCAGATGTTACAGTTGTTTGGGCAGATGAAGGCATCAAAACCGGTAGTTGAGAAAATTATAGCAAATGATACCGAAAAGGTTGCTAAAGTAATGGACAATCCAAAGAAAGAAATTAAGGTAAATAATTTATTTTATGGATACGATGAAAATAATCCTATTATTAAAGATTATAATTATACATTTAAAATTGGAAATAAATATCTGATCAAAGGAAAAAGTGGAAGTGGAAAAACTTCGTTGTTAAAAGTATTGTCTGGTAGAAAAGCTTTGGACAAAGGTGAAGTATTATATGATGACAATAATCTGAAAAAAACAAATGCCTATGAGATAACAAAAGTATCGGCATATATGGATCAAAATGTTTATATTTTTGATGCTTCTATTAAAGAGAATATTACATTAGGCAGAAAAGTATCAGAAAAGGTTTATAGAAAAGCGATTGAAATAGCGGATCTGAATGAGTTTATAGAGTCTAAAAACGAAAAAGATGAATATGAGTTAAAAGGGGATAAATCAAATATATCAGGTGGACAGGCACAAAGAATAGCATTAGCTAGAGCATTGTGTTCTGAAAGAAAGGTATTATTTTTGGATGAGCCTTTATCAGCCTGTGATGTAAAATCAGCAAATAAAATAGAAAAAAATTTGTTGAAATTAAAAGACATGACAGTTTTTATGGTTTCTCATAGAGACGTAAAAGATATAGAGCAATTATATGATGATGTAATTTTGATTTGAATACCCAAATTAGTTAACATAAAAATGGACCTAGGGGACTGACCCCTAGGTCCATTTTGAAAAAAGCACTGACTTAAACTTGGGGTGGTCAGTGCTTTTTATATGGATTGATATTAAATTGGGGGGCTATTTAAGTTTAGGACATTTATGTCCAAGGACTCTTTCTACGTCTGGAAGAATTCCCTTTCCATCAGGATGCCAAGCGCTGTTTTGTGGCATGTCATAACCTGGGATGTTGTTTCCTTCTACGAGCACAGGTCCCTTTTCAGTGATCGCTACGTCCCAGCCGATATAGCCAAGATCAGGTATGAGAGAAGCGGCGCGCTTTGTAAGTTCGATTACTTCTTTCATCATAGGTACTTTAAAGCCTTTAAATGTTACGCCGGTGTCCGGATGTGCTTTCATATAGATACCAAGTTTTTCAGCATAAGCATCATAGATACAATTTCCGTCTGCATCTACTGAAGTGTAGATACCACCAGAAGTTGCATTGTCAAGGAAACTCTTGTTGACACCCATACGAAGGATGGCATAGAAGAACTCAGGACCATTTGCACCTTTTATTGTAGCGACTCTTAAAGTGTTGATACTGTGAGGATTTAAACGGGACATCTCAGGATGCTGATGAAGTCCTTCCTCAATATCAACTACATTATTTTTCAAAAGATCATCATATAAAGCCTTTGGATCAGTGATCTCCTCACGGGTATATTTTCTAATGCCAAGACCACCAAAGTTATCAAATGGCTTTGCTATAATATAGTCGTGTCTATTAATAAAATCAGTAAAGTCTTCTAATGAAGATTTTCTAAGATCGATAAATTCACGACCGGTAAAATCCTTAAATAAGGTCTGGAACTGAAGCTTATCCTCAAGCATTGTGTATTTCTCGCGTTTGTTCAGTTCTCTTGTAAGGGCGATATTGTGATTCATAGTCATAAAGGTCTTACGAAGTTTTGCAGGTTTTCCGGCAAAATTGTAACCTCTGTATTCCTGATAACCAATACCGTATTTTAAAATGCAAAATCCCATATCAAAAAATACGAAAAGCGTCGGATATTTTTTTTCCTTATGAATATCCTTTGCAAACTTCCACATTTTTGAAACGCTACCACTCTTAACTCTAGCTTTAAGAACGGTAAACTTGTTACATTTCTTACTCAAATTAACACCTCTCTTTAAAAGACATTCTTAAACTACAACAGTTTATTCAATTATTCAAGATAAAGCAACTATTATTAATAAATTTTTAAGAAAGTTGCTTCAGCATAATTTAAGCTTTGTAATATATCATTCCATCATACAAAGAAAATGATATATTTAAGAGAGAAAAGAAGGGAGTCGTTTATGAATAAGTTTAAGATTTTTAGAAGAAGAATTATAGTTTCGGCTTTTGGCTTAATGATGGCAGCGTCTCTTATGGCTTGCGGTGTTAAGACAGATAATAATACAGTTGAAAATACAAGCGTAGCTACAACTGAAGCAAAGACAGAAAAAACAACAAAATTAGATGATGCTAAAGAAAACAATGATGCTAAAGAAACTACTGAGGCAGCGAGTGAAACAGCGAGTGAAACAGATACATCAGATGAACTAGAGGATGGAGTTTACACAAAGAGGGATCTTACGCAGGAAGCGGATCTTTCAGAAGCTGAATATATAACGCTTACTTCAGGACAGGATGTAAAAATCACAAAAGCAGGAGTTTACGTCCTCAGTGGAAATGTTACTGATACCACGATTAGTGTTGAGGTTGATAAGAATGAAGATAAGGTTCAGCTGGTCTTAGATGGCGTTACGATCACAAATAGCAATAAAGCCTGCATAAACGTAATTTCAGCTGATAAGACATTTATAACAACTACATCATCTGAAAACAAGTTGATCGTAACAGGTGAGATAACAGATGATAGTAATGCTGTCATTTATTCAAAAGATGATCTTACTTTAAATGGAACTGGCAGCCTTTACATCTCATCAGCTGATGCAACGGATCTTAATGCTATAAAGTGCAGCGATGATCTTAAAATAACAGGAGGAACTTACGATATAAGATCCAGCAAAAATGCCATTAGAGCAAATGACTCTATCTCAATCTGCGGCGGTGATATTACTATTGAAGCAGTTTCCGATGGACTTCATGCAGAGGATGACGATGATGACACAGTTGGAAATATTAGTATTTCAGGCGGAAAACTTAGCATTAAAGTTTCTGATGACGGAATACATGCTACTACAACAGCAATCATTGACGGTGGAGAGCTCAACATTGAGGCATCAGAAGGAATTGAAGGAACATACATTGAGATAAATGATGGAACTATTAATATTGATGCAACAGATGACGGTATAAATGCATCCCATAAGAGCAACAGCTATGATGTAAAGATCATATTTAATGGTGGAAACACTACAATAAATATGGGGCAGGGCGATACAGATGCTGTAGATGCCAATGGTGACATAGTAGTTAATGATGGAATAATAAATGTCACAGCCCCTACTTCTTCATTTGATTACGACAATAGTGGAGTGATAAACGGAGGAACAGTAACTGTAAATGGTGAAGTAATTACTGAAATGCCAGAAGATATGATGGGAGGCCCAGGAGGTCGTGGAGGATTTGGAGGTCCAGGCGGAGAGAGACCATAATGATATAAGAATAAATTCGGAAGTCCATGAGGCAAAAAAACTAAATGATTTGTGGCAGGTTAAAGATAAAGCCAATTCCATTAACATTGGTACATTTTCGTTCTTTTATAAACTGTTGGCTTGAAGTAAGTAGAGCATGAGATATACTGAATATATATTGATAGAATGTATGATGATATCTGCATAGCGGTGTTGAAAACTACAGAGTATATGATGATATCTGCATAGCGGTGTTGAAAACTGCAGAGTATATGATGATATGTGTATAGCTATGTTGGCAACTGCGGAATATAAAGAATGAAAAGGAGAAGTCTTATGGGAGAAATGAAAGATAAGTTACACACCGGAGAACTTTATCTGCCGGATGATGAAGAGATAATGGGTGAGCAGATGATCTATCAGGATCTGCTTACAGAATATAATCAGACCAAGCCTTCCATGCAAAAAGAAAGAAATGAGCTTTTGCACAAAATGTTGGCAGAATGTGGAGAAGGAGTATATATCGAAGCTCCATTTTTTGCTAACTGGGGCGGTCACCATTGTCACTTTGGAGATAAAGTATATGCTAATTATCATCTTACATGTGTGGATGATACGCATATATACGTTGGAGAATATACCATGTTTGGGCCAAACGTGACGATAGCTACAGCGGGACATCCGATACTTCCTGAGTTAAGAAAAGATTATTATCAGTATAATATGCCGGTTCATATTGGAAAATGCTGCTGGATTGGGGCAGGGGTTCTTATTATGCCAGGTGTTAGCATCGGAGACAATACAGTGATCGGTGCTGGAAGCGTGGTGACAAAGGATATACCTGCAAACGTTGTAGCATATGGAGATCCTTGCAGAGTTATAAGAGATATAAATGAACATGACAGAGAATACTATTTTAAAGACAGAAAGATTGACTGGGAAAGTATAAAATAATCAGGAAAAAATAGAATTCCGATGTTTAAAGATCCATTAATTGATCAAAAAAAATAGAATTCCGATGTTTAAAGATCCATCAATTGATCAGAAAAAAATAGAATTCAAATGTTTAAAGATCCATCAATTGATCAAAAAAAAGAATTCCGATGTTTAAAGATCCATCAATTGATCAGAAAAAAATAGAATTCTGATGTTTAAAGATCCATCAATTGATCAGAAAAAAATAGATTTTCAATATTTCAAAAATGTAATATTAATGAAATGTTAGACTGACGATTAATTGGTTGGATTAGTATATCATTCAGTTATCAACTAAAGGAACAGATAATATAGGCTAGTATATTATTTAGTTATCAACTAAAGGAACAGATAATATAGGCTAGTGATCAGTAATATGGAGCAGGTGAAATATGAGTTGGTTTTTTAAAAATAAAGCAGATGAATTAAGAGAAAATAAATTAGTAAATGGTATTGTTATTGCGGTTATCTTATTGGTGATTCATAATATAAGGTTCCAGTAAATGGGACAGAACTCCCCATTTTTTCACATAGGTAGTAAAAACTGCCGTATATTTAAAGACTAAGTCCAGTTTAGAGGCTTAGTCTTTTTTTGTTAATCTGGCTTTCATATTGTTGATTAATACTCTGTTTTGACCCTCAGCGGGTCAGAATTTAGTGTAAATCAACGCATATTATACAATTAATTTAGTTTTCGAAGCGTTATAATCAAGAAACTAATAATACTTGTTTGATATTACTTTTTGTTATTACTTATAATAGGAAGAAACTAAGTTGATCTGGATGGAAACCGACCATTTTTAAATGTGTGAAAATATTGTGAATTAAAAGGGGGTATTAAGGAAACCTAAAAAAATATAAAGGGAAAATGGTCGATTTTGCACCAATTTAGTGGTTTAAAGCGATAGTCAAATGAAGTGCGAAATGATATATTGTTAACTGCTTGATTTTATCAAAGTCCAAGGTGAAATCAGTCGGTCAGGATATGTAAGGCCCAAGGTGAAATCAGTCGGTTAGGATATGTAAGGCCCAAGGTGAAATTAGTCGGTTAGGATATGTAAGACCAAAGGCAAAAGCTAAAGTCAAATGTAATATTAAGGAGTAATTTTTATGGCAAATAAAGTGCTGTTTCAGGATATGGAGTATTCACGTCTTAGCCTGGAAGAAATAAAGGAAACAGTAGAAAAATATATAAAGGAATTAAAAGAAGCAGATTCATTTGAAAAAGCAGATGAGATATTCATCGAGGAAGATAATTATACTAAACATTTAGCTACTGAAACAAATATTGCTGCTATCCATCATTCGATAGATACAAGAGATAAATACTGGGAAGAAGAAAAAAAATATTGGGATGAACTTCTTCCTCAGTTACAGGAAATAAATAATATTTGGCAGGATACATTTATTAATAGTCCATTTGCAGAGGATTTTAAGAATAAGTACGGAAATGTTTTATTCTTAAATGCAAAGATACAGCTGCGTAGTTTTAAGCCGGAACTGGTTCCTTATATGCAGGAAGAGAACAAGCTTGTTACGGAATATGAGAAACTTCTGGCTTCAGCTCAGATTCCATTTGAAGGAAAAACATATACCTTATCACAGCTCACACCAATGAAGTCTGATGCTGATGATGAACGTCGACTTGCTGCGTGGAAGGCTGAAGGACAGTGGTATAAAGATAATCAGGAAGCTTTTGATGATCTTTATGATAAGCTTGTTAAGAATCGTCATGCTCAGGGTAAGATCATGGGATACGAAAACTATATCCCTCTTGGTTATGACCGCATGAATAGAAATTGCTATGATAAAAATGATATCGAGAAGTTTAGAGCAGCAGTTGTTAAATATTTAGTTCCCGTTGCCGACAGCATCTTTAGGGAGCAGGCAAAGCGTTTGGGTAAGGAGTATCCTATGAGCTTTGCCGATAATGCTCTGGAATTCCGTTCTGGAAATCCAAGACCGGAAGGTTCAGCAGATGACATTTTAGCTGCAGCAAAGAAGTTTTATGAAGAACTTTCTGATGAAACAGGAAGATTCTTCAATACAATGTTAGATCAGAATCTTCTTGATGTTTTATCAACAGATGGAAAGCAGGCTGGCGGATACTGTACAGGAATCGATGATTATAAAGTTCCATTTATTTTTGCTAATTTTAATGGGACTCAGGGTGATGTTGAAGTTGTGACTCATGAAGCAGGACATGCCTTTGCTTATTATATGAATACACAGCGCCCATCAGATCTTGCATGGCCTAGTATGGAAGGCTGTGAAGTCCATTCTATGTCTATGGAATTTTTAGCCTGGCCATGGGAAGAAGGATTCTTTGGAAAAGACACAAAGAAATTCTTATATAGTCATCTGACAGGAGCACTTAAGTTTATACCATATGGAACAATGGTAGACCATTTCCAGCACAGCGTTTATGAGAATCCAGACTGGACAAAGAGACAGCGCCATGATGAGTGGAAACGCTTACTTGGAATTTATATGCCATGGCAGAAATTAGACGGTGATATTCCATTCTATAGTGATGGTGAAGGATGGCAGAGACAGCATCATATCTATTCTTTCCCATTCTATTACATTGACTATTGTCTGGCTCAGACAGTTGCGTTAGAAATTTGGGAATTACAAGAGAAAGATCAAAAAGACGCATTTAAACATTATATGGACTATACAGTACAGGGTGGAAGCCGTGTATTTACTGAACTTGTTGAGAATGCAGGCCTTATCAGCCCATTTGATGAAGAGTGCCTTAAGGGAGTCTGCCATAGGGCAAAAGCATGGCTGGATAGTGTTGACCTTACAGGAATAGAGTAATGAATAAGGAACATTTAAAGGATATCCGACTCAACGCTGATAATAAGTATGAATATATGGGTGACGTCTACAAATGGGAGGCGGACCAAAGTGATATAAGAAAGCTGGTTGCCTTATCAGCTGCTGCTTTTGTATTAGAGATCGTGGCGGGATGTATCCCTGATTCGGGGACAGATAAAAGGCCTGTTCTTATGATCCCTTTTGCCATTGCGCTGATAATGTCGATCATTCTTATATTTAGAGTCGGAAGTCTGTTTTTTTACAAGAAAAAAGGCGCAAAAACTCACATAAAGAAGAAGATAGAGAACTGGATGCCGGCATCATCGTTTTTTGTTGGTGTTAATTCTATTATCATAGTCATTGCTTCATTTTTCTATGAAAATGTATCTTTGATCTTTATTCTTTGTCAGATGGTCGCATCTGTAACATCATTTGGCGCATTTTTTTTGGTAAAGAGGATTGTTTGGAAAAAAAATTCTAAAAAAGGTGAAAAAAATAATTGACGATACAGGTGTTTTTCACTAGAATATGAAATTAAATTGTTTAACCTTCTAAATTAAAGATCCATTGCGGGAAGGGTTTGAATAATTAAACTTGTGA
>CAMKMR010000078.1 GCA_946413945.1 uncultured Lachnospiraceae bacterium
GCTTTAAGCACATCAGTAAAACTGTAATTGAAAAATTATAGTAATTAAGTCCTTATAATGACGCAGTTATATAATAAAAAACAGGATTAAGCTATTTAATCCTGTTTTTTTATGCCTGATCCAAAACCGATCAGATTTCTCTGGCCAGTTCTAAGGCTATATTTATCATATCATCAAAGCCTGTCTGTCTTTCCTCTGCTGACAGCTCTCCTTCTTTAAAGAGATGATCTGATATTGTAAGTATCGAGATAGCTCTTTTATTTGCAAAAGCTGCATTCATATATAAAGCAGCTGTCTCCATTTCAATACAGAGCACTCCCATCTTGGCCCATTTTTTATTTACCTCTGTATACTTGTTGTAGAAAATGTCAGTGGAGGCTACATTTCCAACCCGGATATTTTTTCCATCTTTTCTTGCGATTTCCACAGCTTTTTCCAAGAGTTCATAATCTGCTATAGGAGAGAAACATCCCGGCAGCTCATATTGATAGGCGTAATTTGAATCAGTGCAGGCAGCCTGTGCTATTACCAGATCTCTTAGATTCACATCATCTTTTAAAGCTCCTGCTGAGCCAACTCTGATGATATTTTCAACATCATAATTGTTATACAGTTCATAAGAATATATCCCCATAGAAGGCATTCCCATGCCACTCCCCATAACTGATACCCTCTTTTTTTTATAGAGCCCTGTATATCCATACATATTTCTTACTGTATTAAATAACACCGGATTCTCTAAATATTTTTCAGCTATATACTTAGCTCTAAGAGGATCTCCAGGCATAATCACTGTTCTTGCTATCATTCCTGGCTCTGCTGCATTGTGTGGAGTTGAATTTGATCTCATACTTTTCTCTTCCTCCTTATCCTGCACATCATCATGTATTTTTACTGTTTGTCTGATATCGTTTGTTTGTACTGTTTTTCTAATATCTTGTCCGATATCGTTTGTTTGTACTGTTTTTCTAATATTCTGTCTGATATCGTTTGTTTTTAATCCCTCTCCTACATTTGATCCAATGTCTTTCCTTTTTGTTTCTTCATCCATATAAGGCTTTACTCTATCCATTAAGTAAATTACATCTCCAAAGATTGGATCTTCTGTAAAATTAAGGCATTTGGCATAAAAACCTGTTTCTAAATATCTTTCTGGCACAACAATATCATACATTGAGGAAGCCACATATCCAAATCTTTTAAATAATCCCGGCTCTCCGCCTGCTACCACAAAATGATAGCCCATTTCTCTTGCCCTGTCATGAGCTCCATTAAATAAGAGGCGGGCAATCCCCTTTTTTTGATATTTTGGATCTACTGCAACAGATGTAAGCGCCAGCTCCTTAAACCCATTTATCATAACCTCTGTCATAAGTATGTGCCCGACTACATCTTCATCACAATCTGCTACCAAAGAAAGTTCCGGAATAAAGCCTTCACTCTTTCTTATAGCATCCATTATCACAGGATCAGTTATCCTGTTTACCGGATTAATATCTTTAAATACTTCTTTTCTTATTACTATCATCTACTCCTCCCAACAATAAGCCCTCATTTTAAGCCAGCTTTAATAAAGAGGCTCATTTCCTTCTCAATTACAATATAACATATTTAAAAAATCAATGCATTATGACATGACATTTTTATCCCGGCAATTTAATTATCGAAATAGCCATCAGGAAAGCAATAAAAAAGACTGTCACAGCCGATAAAAGTAACTATAAACCAGAAACGTGCGCCGCCAGGCGCACTATAAAAAAGAAGCTGCCGCGCAGGATGATCATCTCATCTTGCGCGACAGCGTCTACAAAATAACTTTTATTAATTATGAATTCATCTGAGACTGTCTAGTCTTTAAGTTCTTCATATTAGCCTTTGAATCGTTCATCTTGAATACAGCTTCCTTTTCAGCTACTTCTGGAGTACCTGTTGCATAGTTGTACTGTGCCATACCATAAGGAATCTCAAT
This sequence comes from uncultured Lachnospiraceae bacterium, assembly GCA_946413945.1. GTDB lineage: Bacteria > Bacillota > Clostridia > Lachnospirales > Lachnospiraceae > Eubacterium_Q. Next base: position 1,970 of record CAMKMR010000078.1, read on the forward strand.
TGTAACAGGAAGAACGCCTTCTCTATTAAGATTATTCAGTTCTGTAATGAACTTATTCTCGCAAGCCTTATAAACCTGAAGAAGGTTGTTGATCTTTTCAGCTGTAGACTTACCTGTAACATCTTCACCATCAAGGATAGCCAAGAATTCATCACCACCCATACGGTAGATCTTACCCTTTTCACCAAAGCTTCTGTCAATTACGTCAGCACCGGCAACGATGATAGCATCACCTGCAGCTGATCCATACTTTTCATTGATCTCCATCATGTCATTGATAGAGAAGTTAACGAAGATGCATGCACCTTCCTTAGCATTCTGAACCTTTGCTTCAAATGTTGCAAATGCACGTCTGTTAAGGAGTCCTGTTAAGCTGTCTTCATTTACCATCTTATCAAGCATCTCAGCCTGTTCAGCCTTATGTGCTGCCTGGAAGAATGTATTTACTTCATAGTATCCAAGGATCGCAACGAAAGCTACAAGACCTAAACGTGTGAATCCTGACATATCAACATTCTTAACTACGTAATGAACAATAAGATCAGCAACTCCTGAAGCTGCTAATAATACAAATGCAAGGATTGCAAGTCTCTTCTTTGACTTATTAACATCTGTCTCATCTTTCTTATTAGCAATAACAAGATATAAACTAAGGACTACAGCTAAAGCAAAAATGATATGTGTAAAGATAAGCACCTGGCTATAATCCTTTCCACTTACCCATACTGCAAAAATATTAATAAGGATATCGATTGCTGTAAGTCCACCAACAACAGCTACTGGCCATCTGTTCTTTGCCTCTACGAAGCATGAAACAAGTGTAATACCTGTTATGGCAAGCAAGGCAAGTGACATATGATTAAGAGCACGGCAAAGACCCGGGTTACCAGTTAAGTACTTTAATAATATTGTTCCTGTTTCTGTCCAGATTGCAAGAACCTGAGCCATAGCACCAAGAGATACCATTTCAAGTCTTCTATCAAGATTTCTCTCGAAGAAAATACCAAGGAGAACAAGTGAGATACCCACTGTTAATACCAGTAACATCATGATGAACTTGTACATTTCCTTGTCCATCAGCTCATGAATGTATGAAGCACCGTCTTCAAAATAGACATTCTTGAAATATGCATCTGTGCCTTCATAAAGCTTTTCAGCCTGAATTTTGATATTAGCACCCTCATCCATAGGGATTGTTATTGTATGGATATCTGAACCATATGTTTTACCATATGCCTTCTTCATTCTAGGATGATAATCATATACAATTTCACCGTCTACTGATACAGTGAATACAATGTTAAATGATTCGAAGCAAAGAGAAGCAGCTCTAAGTCTCGAGTTCTCAACATGCATTGTTACTGATGCTTTTCCATTTTCATCAAACTGGAGTTCAGAAAGCTTAAATTTCTTAAAGCTTACATTGAACCATACATCATCAGCATCAAGTTTTACACCTGCAGTAGTCTTTGTAACTGCATATCTAGATACAAATGTTATAACCCCTCCAATAATAAGTGCTATTCCGATTGCAAAACAAACATAGAGAAAGCATTTTTTTGCCCCCACCCCTTTGTTTTTCACATCAACTTCTGAAAATTTTACTTCCATGTTTTTTTGTGATCCTTTCTATATTTTTAGTTTTTTATAGGCTGTCTTATAGCACTAGCCAAATTTGTTTATCCATTAAATAGTATCATAATTATGCTTTTTTGCCAACATTAAACCACCGATATTCTGCTATTTGTAGGCTTTTTTACACTTTTTTCACACTTACAAAATGACATTATTTTAATATATGTTTAATACAGATTTCATTTCCTTTTGCCCTAACTTCAGCATAAGCTCCTGATATAATTCCCATCATTGGGGATATATGTCCGATATCAAGATCCATAAGAACCGGAACCTTATATTTTTCAAGCTGGCCTGTCACTGCCCTATACTGGTCAAGCCCCATTATAGGTTCATTAAATATCCTTGGTCTTCCAATAAGGAAGGCTTTACAGCACTTGAACCATCCTGCATTATCCAGCTGCCATATGGCTCTTCTGATAGAAAGTACATTAAGATCACATGCTTCAAGGAACCAGATGATCCCATCATCCTTATACTTTTCAATAAATTCCTTTGTCTTATCAAATCTTGTCCCACAAAGGCCAACCAGACTGTCCAGACAGCCTCCTATAAGTCGTCCTTCAAAACTTATCTCTTTTTCATTATCTTCCTTTAATCTTTTTTCCTCATCCAGAATAAAATTTCTATGAACAGACTTTTCGGTAAGATTATAAACTGCCAAAGGATTTTCTTCTGTTTTTAAAGATTCCTTTTCCCATTTTTCATATCCATGACTAGAAAGATCTGTTCCTCTTAATAAGGCAAATGTATCTTCTATAGACTCGTCCCATTTTTCCATTCCAAATGTACCTATGCAAGGACCGTAAATAGCTGCCATATCTGCAAGTACAGGCAGGGTAAAGGTAAGATTTGTATTATCAGAATAACCCATAAAGAGCTTTGCTTTTGTCTTTTTTAATTCCTCAAAGTCTATAAATGGCAGGTCTTCACACATGGTTTCTCCACCACCACAGGAAATAAGCACATCTATGTCCCCTTTAAAGAAATCCATTACTTCTTTTCCACACGAAACAGGATCAGTACTCTTTCCAATCCCATCATCCTTCATGCAGTTAGGTCCCTGCTTAATCTTATAACCCATATCAGTCAGTTTTTCTACTGCACTATTAAAAGCCGAACGATAAGGTTCAAAAGTGCATCCAAAAGAAGGCGCTATAAGTCCTATCGATCCGCCATTCTTTAAAAAATCTCCGTATCTCATGTCTCTTACCTCCTCTATATCTACTTATTTTTATTCTGATAAGCCGCTCTTTGGTATTTTGCCCACTGATCAGCTTAGCATACTTACTTATAACTAACTCATTATAAAGAAAAACAGATTCATTTCCAACAAAAACAAACAGTAAAGCGAAACAAAAAAAAGCTGGCATTTCATTGGTATATATCCTAAGTTCCCGCTTAATACCAACTTTACCAGCTTCTTATCTCATGTTACACTATATTTAGAATATAAAGCATTTATATCTTATTACATGATCCCAGCTTTTAAATATCACAGTTTAAATATCATCAGCGCCTTGATATCAAAGGCACTCGCTATCTCTCCAAGTACTGATGTCACTAAAATTATGATAAGGAATGGGATTGCAAAATACTTTATCACCACTCTGTAGAATTTTCTCATTCTGAATTTTGATGATGATAAAACTTCTTCTTCAAGTTTGTTAAGCTTTACCACCCTAAGGATCAGAATGCAGGTTGATATTGCCGCCACCGGCATCATCAGATTATTTGTAAGGAAGTCAAAAAACGAAAGCAGATCCATATTAAGCAGCTTTACATTTGACAAAATGTTAAATCCAAGGGCTGAAATGCTACCAAGAACAAGAGTTATCACTAATGTTACAACTGAAGCTTTTCTTCTGCTCCATTTAAGTTCATCACAAAATGTTGATACAACGCTTTCTCCCAAAGCAACCGATGATGTGAGCGCAGCGAATAAAACCAACAGGAAGAATACAATTCCTATCGCTCTACCAAAGCTCATAGAGTTAAAGACATTTGGAATAGCAATAAACATAAGGCTTGGTCCCTTTGTAAGTCCCTCTCCTCCGTTATAAGCAAAGACTGCAGGGATTATCATAAGACCAGCCATAATAGCAATAGCAGTATCAAATATTGAAACCTGTCTTGTAGAAGCTTCAATATCCTGTTCCGGCTGCATATAAGAACCGAAAGTCACCAAGATACCCATGGCAATGGATAAAGAGTAAAACATCTGACCTAAGGCCGCGACTACTGTTTTCCATGAAAAGTGTGATATATCAGGAACCAAGAAATACTTAACACCTTCCATAGCACTAGGTCTAGTAACTGAAAATGCCACTGTTATTATGCAAAGCACAACAAGTATAGGCATCGCGATCTTAGAAATCTTCTCGATTCCATTTTTAACTCCGGCAAAGATTATCGCCATTGTAATAAATGTAAATAATACAAAATAAAGAAGCTGCTGTCCTGCATCTCCCAGGAAGATTGTAAAAAAATCTGTCTGTCCCTCTGCAAGGTTGTCACAGGCAAGCTTCGCATGGTCTCCCTGGATATACTGCACGAGATACTTGAATACCCAGCCGCCGATTACAGAATAATAAGGAACAATAAGAATAGGTATAACAGCATTTATCCAACCGCCCACTCTAAGGACCGGTCCTGCCCCAACTTTTCTGAACGCTCCCACAGGACTTTTCTTTGTCATACGTCCCAGCGCCGCCTCTGTAACTATCATTGTAAAGCCAAAACTTGCTGCTAGTATGATATATACTAATAAAAACATACCCCCACCATAATTTGCGGCAAGGTATGGAAATCTCCATATATTTCCTAATCCTACAGCACTTCCTGCTGCTGCAAGCACAAATCCCAGCTTACTGGAAAAAGTACCTCTTTTATTTGCGTCCATCTAGATGAACCTCCTAAAATATTTTAATAAATTGAACTTTTTTCGATAAAATCTAGCCCCTGATAAATATTAAAAAATCCTGCAAAAAAAAGCGAACATATCTAACCAAATTATAGGCGTTTTTATTCTTCATATTTTTTTCACATATAGGCAAGGTCTTATTTTTCTGCTATACTTATTAACAAATATGACCCAAAACGAAAGGAATAAAATGAAACAGGACAAGGTAAATGAAATGCAGTCATCAACCATTTCTATTGAATTAGATGGTAATGAACAGGTTGAATGCGCGATCATAACAGTTCTTACTGTTGCAGAAAAAGATTATATCTTCCTTATCCCTATTGATGAAAAAGGCGAAGATGTAGGAGACGATATCTGGGTATACAGATACGTAGAAGATGAAGAGCATACTGCCGATAATCCGGACCTTCAGGATGTTACAGACCCAGAAGAATTTGCTCTTGTATCAGCAGCATTCGACAGCTACTGTGAAGAAAATGACCTGGAATTTTAATTCCAGGTCATCTTTTTTAATATTTAACCGACACATCCAGCTTCTGTTCTAAGAGCTGAGGGTTCTCAACAAGCTTCTTTAACAGTTTTAAAGTTCTTGCATAGTAATATCCATCAGCAATCCTTTCATCAATCGTCATAGAAAGGTCCAGCTGTTTTTTCATAACTACATTTCCATTTATATCGTAAGTTGGTCTTCTTTTTTTCTTTCCGATTATCATAAAAACCGAAGTAGTTCCCCAGTTTGTAAGATGATGGTAACCAGTATTAAGACCTATAGAACCGAGATTTGTAAGAACTATGGAACATTGATATGGATCCGATGCGATAACCGCCTTAGGCATCCAGCCATGTCTGTCAGCCACTCTCGCCACAGCACCGATCATATGTTTCCCCGGCAGCTTCTGAATAAAATTCATGCTTTTTGTAGACTCATCTACCGAAGTCTTACATAATCTGATCTGATCATCAATCTTTCTTATCAGACTTTCAAGAGAATCTGTATCCTCTGCCTCAATTCTGGCAAGTGTTTCCTCTCCCTCGTCAGCAAAATCCTTCTTTACAGTAAATGCCGCTGTAAGATTGTTTCTCTGATACAGATTCTTATTTGCAATAAAGCGGTTCATCTGAGGCCTTAACCTGATCGTCTTTAAGGAAGCCACGATTATAACATGGAAAATATTTAACTTACTTCCCTCATGGGACTCATTATATTTTTTAATATACTCTTCTGTCTTGGCCAGATTAATGGTTATCCT
>CAMKMR010000079.1 GCA_946413945.1 uncultured Lachnospiraceae bacterium
GAAATACGCAGTTATTAAAAAATATGATATTGCAAATGGGCCCGGAATCCGCGTTTCTTTATTTGTATCCGGCTGCCGTCACAAATGTCCCGGCTGTTTTAATGAGATTGCCTGGGACTTTAATTATGGAGAAGAATTTACAGATGAAACTATAAATGAGATCATCTCAGCTTTAAGCCCTGACCATATTTCAGGCCTCACTCTTTTAGGCGGCGAGCCTCTTGAGCACGAAAACCAGATAGGCCTTCTTCCTCTTATAAGAAAAGTAAAAGAAATATATCCCCAAAAAAGCATATGGTGTTATACAGGTTTTGACTTTGAAAAAGATATCATTTGTGGTATGATTGACAAGTGGCCTGAAACAAAAGAGCTTATCGACAGCTTTGATGTACTGGTTGATGGAAAATTTGAAATTGATAAAAAAGACATCAGCCTTCGTTTCAGAGGTTCATCTAATCAAAGGATCATCGATCTAAATAAAACAAGAGCAAATAATGCTAAAATTTGCTTGTGGACTGAATCTTAAAGTCCTGTAAAGATAGAGACATTCACATTATTGATAGAGGACAAGCTAATGATAGAGAAAATTCCAGTTAATATTAAAAAAATAAAGCCAAATGCGGCAATTCCTACATATGGTTCGACAAACGCTGCCGGAGCAGACCTTTACGCCTGTCTTGACAGCGCTATTGTTGTGAAAGCAAATGAAACTGTTATGGTGCCGACTGGTATTTCTCTTGAATTACCAGAAGGATATGCCGGGCTTATCTATGCCCGCAGCGGGCTTGCCAGTAAAAAGGGGCTTGCCCCCGCAAATAAAGTCGGTGTTGTTGATTCAGATTACCGCGGAGAAGTTATGGTCGCCCTTCATAATCATTCTAAGCAGGATGCAGAAGTCGAACCGAAAGAAAGAATCGCACAGCTTGTTATCACCCCATATATAATGGGTATTTTTAATGAGGTTGATGAACTTTCGGATACAGAACGTGGAGATAAAGGTTTTGGTTCCACAGGTAGAAAATAACTTTCTTGATAAATTCTGATCTTTAAGCACCGAGGCTAAAAGTCCAGGTGCTTTTTTTATAGCTTAAATAAGGACAAAAATGTCTTAATTTAAGAAGCAATATCCGGAAAGGAGTGTGAAACAAATGGAAGAAGAATTCAATATTGAAAACTTAAAACAGCTCATCACTGACAGAAAACTTCAGAAGGCTAAGGAATTATTATCCGAGCAAAATGAAGCCGACTTAGCAGAGATCTTAAGTGCTCTCGATACGGAGCAACTGCCTTTAGTTTTTCGTATACTTCCAAAGGAACTAGCAGCAGATGCATTTTCATATCTGGAGTCAGATACACAGGAAAAACTTATACAGGCTTTTTCTGATAAGGAGCTTAATTTTATCATTGATAATCTTTTCCTTGATGATACCGTAGATATGATCGAAGAGATGCCTGCAAATGTGGTCAGACGAATTCTTAAAGCAACTGACCCTGTCACACGTCGCGAGATCAACGAACTTCTCAAATACCCGGAAGATAGTGCCGGAAGTATCATGACTACCGAGTATGTCCGATTAGAAGAGTCAATGACTGTTCAACAGTCTTTTGACCGCATCAGGAAAGTTGGTGTTGATAAAGAGACTATCTATACCTGTTATGTTACAAATCCTAAGAAGGAGCTTATCGGTATTGTAACTGTAAAAGAGCTTCTCCTTGCTTCTTATGACACAAAAATCGGAGATATCATGGAAGAAAATGCCATCTACGTAAACACCTTAGATGACCAGGAAGAAGTAGCTCATACCTTTGATAAATATAACTTTCTTGCTCTTCCTGTAGTTGATAAGGAAAAGCGCCTGGTTGGTATCATCACTTTCGACGATGTAATCGATGTAATCCAGGAAGAAAATACAGAAGATATCGAGATCATGAACGCTATCACACCTTCTGATAAGCCTTATATGAAGACCAGCGTTTTTGAAACATATAAGAAACGTATCCCATGGCTTCTCATACTTATGATTTCAGCTACATTCACCGGTGCCATCATATCTCATTTTGAGGATGCACTTAAAGCTCAGGTTCTCTTAACCAGCTTTATCCCTATGCTCATGGATACCGGCGGCAACTCAGGCCAGCAGGCTTCAGTTTCTATCGTGCGTGGCATTTCTCTCGACGAGATTCATTTCGAAGATATATTTAAGATTCAAAGTAAAGAGATCCTGGTTGCTCTCCTCTGCGGACTTACTCTTGCAGTTGCTAACTTTGTAAAGCTTCTTGTCATCGATCGAGTTGGCATACTTATCGCATTAACAGTATGCACCACTCTTATAGTTGTTGTTGCCGTTGCAAAATTTGTAGGCTGCACCCTGCCTATCCTGGCTAAAAAGATCGGGCTTGACCCTGCTGTAATGGCCAGCCCATTTATCACAACTATCGTTGATGCAGTTGCACTTTTAGTTTATTTCAATATTGCCAAGCTTATCCTGCATATCAGCTAATGTGAAGCAAATCCATAAAATAATCTAATCCTGGCAACTTCAATACATGTAACTAAAAACAATCCATTGCAATTACTGCATAAAAAACTCCCCCCGAAAAATATTCTCATTTTGAATATTCTCCGGGAGGAGTTTTTTATTTTATCTTGCGAATGAAGGGATTGTCTTTAATTTATGAAGATTTGCAACATGCTTTTTATCTATCTTTGCTGCAAGCTCATCACTGATAGGACACTGACCATTTTTACCATCATCCTGCCAGCTGATATAACTGTCCAGCTGGGCATATGTAAATCCAAGATTATCTTCGTCCGTCTTTCCACAAAGGCCATCACTTGGTGCTTTATGAACAAGATTTTCAGGAAGCATGAGATGATCACCGATCATAAGAACTTCACTTACTAAAAGGTCCTGAAGAACTGAAATGTCCCCCGCTGCATCACCATATTTAGTTGAATATCCAACATAATCTTCTGATCTGTTGCAGGTATTTACAACAAATGCAGTTTCCTTCTGACCCTGAGCCACTGCATAAAGAGTCGTCATACGAATTCTTGGAGCAAGATTTGTTCTAAGCTGAGGAGTAATCTCAACCTCAGGAAATTTTTCGTATGTTTTCATAGCTGCGTTAAAAATATCTTCAATATTGACTGTAATATTCTTTATTCCAAGGAATTCACAAACCTGTTTAGAATCTTCTATGTCAGCCTGAAGTCCATTGGGCATCATAACACCAAGAACTCTTTCAGTTCCAAGAGCCTTCTTAAGGAGCGCTGCCGAAACAGTCGAATCCTTTCCTCCTGAAATTCCGATAACAGCTACCGATCTATCTGAAAATGAATTAAAGAAATTCCTTAAATACTCAACATTTTTTTCAATTACTTCTTCAACATTAAAATCTACCATGTTAATCTCCTTCTTTTTGTCGCCACAAATAACGCCTAGACCAGATCATCATCACTATCATTATAATCACTATTTAATATTTGTCATTATAATAAATACGCTATTTTGTTATTCTCCATATTGATCTTTCCGCTTTATCATTCAAATTTTTATCAGCGCAAGTATTTTTGCCCGCTTAACATTTAGTCGTTATGATCCATTCTCCACTGTAATGTTCTCATAAGATAATCAACATATTCTGCATCTTTGCACATCCCCTTACCCGGTGTATCAGAAATCTTAGCAACAGGATGTCCATTACATTCTGTAGTCTTCATAACAATATTAAGAGCCGGAACCTTAGTATCGTTTGAAATATATGTACCAATTCCAAATGCAACCTTGATCCTGCTGTTGAAATGGTAGAAGAGTTTTGAAGCTCTGTCAAAGTCTAAGCTGTCTGAGAAAAGAAGAGTCTTTGTCTTTGGATCGATACCGAGCGATTCATAATGCTTTATCATCTTCTCGCCCCATTCATATGGATCTCCAGAATCATGTCTGACACCGCTGAACATTGTTGCAAATGTAAGCTGGAAGTCTTTTAAGAAGATATCTGTAGTTACTGTATCTGTAAGGGCGATACCATTAAGAACTGAATATTCCCTGATCCAGGCATTTAAAGCATACCAGTTAGAATATGCTGCATTATGCTTATTTTCACCCTGACCTACACACATGATATATTCATGTGCCATTGTTCCAACAGGTGTGATTCCATACTTCTTAGCAAGATAAACATTAGATGTTCCGATAAACGTAGAACTTGAATTCTTAGTCTCTTCACAAAGTGTCTTAACCGCAAGTTCCTGAGCTTCCGCTGAAAGTCTTCTTCTAAGACCAAACTCCGAAAATGTTTCAAGATATAATGAATTCTCCCTTACTCTTTTGCACTTTTCAACAAGTCTTTCCTTAAATGACTCCATCAGCTCATCGTAATCATAAGCCATTCTGAAGTACACTTCATTTACAATAGCAAGTGTTGGAATCTCATACATAGATGAATTTACCCATGTACCTTTTGCTTCAATACTAAGTCCGCACTCTGCCTGATCTGAGATTTCAAAATCCTCAAATCTTGGATGCCAGAGACGAAGAAAATCCACATAATCTGACTTTAACCATTTTATATTTCCAAGATACTCAAGTTCATCTTCCTTAAATGTAAGCTGGCAGTATGCTTTTATCTGCTCTCTTATCTCCTCAACCATTTCCTTTGTAAAATGCACATCCTTATTTCTGCACTTAAAAGTCCAAGTTGTTCTATATGCCGGGAACTGATGATAGATAGTCATCCCCATACTGAATTTGTATAAATCCGTTTCCAATAAACTATTTATTATCTGATTTAACTTCATAAAAATACCTCTCTTTTTTGTCTTATCTAAAAGCCTCGTTTTTTTCATTTTTAATCTTGATATGGCAGGCTTTCATAGCATTTAATGCTGTATCATGACTTTCTAAGCATACACCCGCACATCCTGCAGCATCAACATAAATCTTTTTATTTGGCATTACTGCTTTTGTGATAAGTACATTTGAAATGACACATATATCTGTGCAGACTCCAACAAATTCAACTTCATCAATATCATCTTTATTCTCTTCAAAATACTCAGCTAACTTTGTTGATCCAAATGTCTCTTTTTCGATTATAAGATCAGCATATTTCTTTGCTTCAAGCTCATCAATTATTTCCCAGCCTTCGCTGCCTTTTATACAATGCTTAACAGGAAGATTTGCTCCTTCCTCTGATTCCATATAATCCTCGCCATGTGTATCCTTGGTAAATACTATCTTTGCTCCAAGATCCCAAGCCTCTTCAATTTTCTTTTTTACATAAGGCACAATCTTTATAGCGTCCTCATTTCTTAAGGCACCTGTGATAAAATCATTCTGCATATCAATTACAACAAGAACTTTTTTCATAACTTAACCCTCCATTTTAAATCTATATTCTTTACATTTTCTTCCACTTTTTGTTCTGGATGTCTTTTCACTACCTGTTTCCTCAACCAGGTTGCTTATCATATCTCTGAAACTCTTTTTATATAAAGGTCTTGCAAGAACAGCCTCATAAACCGCCTGTAGTTCCGGCAAAGTGAACTTATCCTCAACCAGGCAAAATGCCTGATTGCTATATCTAATCTGTTCTCTCAGCTTTTTCATTGCCTCTATCAATATTTCCACATGATCAAAAGCCAGCGAATCCTCACTCACTTTATCAGGAATGTAATTCTCATACTTTATGACCCCATTATAAAATGTTTCTTTCTTCAACTCATAGATTATCTGAACATCTTTTTCTTCATTCAGAAGTTCAATAGTATCATCTGTGAATTTAAGATCAAACCAGGCTGCATCTGCTGCATCATCTAGTCCCTCAACCTTTTTTAATTCAGGTATAAGAGCAAGATAAGCAATACTGATAACCCATGTTCTAGGATCTCTTCCAGGTTTTGTAAATGTATATACCTGATCCAAATATATGTCCTCAAGGCCTGTTTCCTCTTTTAATTCTCTATTTGCTGCCTGGTGAGCTGTCTCATCTTCTTCTATAAAGCCTCCCGGAAGTGCCCAGGAACCTAAATATGGATGATCCGCTCTTTTTATCAAAAGAATCTTAAGTCCCGAATAATCTTCATTCATTCCAAGTATCAGTATATCTGTCGTCACAGATGGTCTTTTGTAATCTCCCGGATTATAAGCTTTTAAAAACTCTTCTTCCGTAAGACCATCTTTATTTCTTACTTCCTTCATCAACTATCCCCTTCCTCCTTTTTATTTCTTATTAGCTTTTTTTCTTCTGCTTCCCGCTTAGGTATCGCCTCAATACCTAAGCTATGATTATATTATACATGTTATAGGTATTATGTCAATACCTAATTCTAAAAAAAATAAAAAAATCACACCGAATTTCCCTCGATGTGATTTTTTATAATTATCACCTTTATTATATTGTTTTATCAATTCAATTTCAGCTCTATATATCAGCAATCTATCTGAATTTCATCTAAGTTCTATCTAAATTCTATCTCTGCATATACTTTTTTATTTACTGATCTTTCATAGCTGTAATTCTCATCAAGGCTTCTTAACCAGTTTTTATAAATATTTTCAAAATATTCTCTCTCTTTATCTTTTGTTATCTCAGCCTTTCTTTTATCTGTAGCCTCTCTGTCAGTAAGAGCATTTACATAGAAAATATGATATCCATATTCAGATTCTGTTACAAGACTATAGGAATCATCCTCTAAGGAATAAATTACATCTTTAATATCTTTCCCATATTTTTTCTCAATCTCCTCAGGTGTCATAGTGTAATAGGAAGAATATTTAAGGCCATAATACTCTGATAAGGCTACTACATTTTTTTCACCCCTGTCATCAACAGGCGTAATAAGGGTGTCATAAGCCTGAACCGCTTTTTTATACTCTGCCGCTCTGTTTTCTTCTGTCATAGCCACTACATCGTTATTAGAATCAAGAGTATAGCAGGCAAAAAACATATCATAAAAACTTGTCTCTCTAGCCTCTTCATCAGACACTTCTATCTTTGCATCTTCTATAACTTTTTCATAAGTCTTTTTCGCCAATAGATTTTCTGTGATAACCTTACATACTATATCTCTTGTAAGTCCCATCGACTCTATCTGTCTATCAGTAAGATTCTTCCAGAATTCGCTGGTCTGTTCATTTACATCCATCTGTTCTTCAGCTGAAAGACTGATACCTAAATTTTTTGATTGAACTGTAAGAGTTTTAACCTTAACAATATTGTCAATTATATCTCTTCTGGTAAGCTCTTCCATATCGATCGCATCAGTATCTGAACTGATCTTCATATCCCAGACTCCCAATCCATATTTTCTCTCATATTCTTCCTTTATAGTCTCTACATATACATAGACCTCGCCTATTGATATCGGCTGTTGATTAAAAGTAAGAACCGTATTAGGATCAGCTTCCGAAGCTTTCTTTGTGCATGAACAAAGACAAAATGCTACGCCCAAAAGAAATGTGACCGTCCTTTTAAAGAACCTGTTTCTGAGTATCATTTTTTTATTTTTCTTCTGCCCTGTTTTCATTTTCCTCTTCCTTATTGACCATTAACGAATCTCTTATATCATCTATGGCTGCATCAGTAGTTGCAATAAGTTCATCCTGGATCAATTTTGACATTCTAAGAGCAAAGCCAGACTGTTTTGCAATGATAAGTCTCATCTTCCCCTTATATTTCTTAAGGAATTTCTGAATCTTATCAGTCCTGATCTCAGTACCATTTTT
>CAMKMR010000080.1 GCA_946413945.1 uncultured Lachnospiraceae bacterium
ATTTCCGGCGCCACGGATCTCAAGGTCCTTAAGGGATATCTTATATCCTGAGCCAAGATCTGTAAACTCTCTGATAGCCTTAAGCCTCTTCTCAGCAACTTCCTTTATCATCTTATCTTTTCTATACATCAGAAAAGCATAAGCACTTCTATCGGATCTGCCAACTCGTCCACGGAGCTGATACAACTGTGAAAGTCCAAAGTTCTCGGCATTATGTATGATGATCGTATTGGCGTTCTGAATATCAAGTCCTGTTTCAATGATAGTAGTTGAAACTAAAACATCAATTTCCTTATTGATGAACTGATGCATTATAGTCTCAAGTTCCCTTTCATGCATCTTTCCATGTGCAAACTCAATATTTACATCAGGTAAAAAGCCCCTTAGATCTGCAGTAACCGCATCAATATCATCTACCCTGTTATATACGTAATAGACCTGTCCGCCTCTTGCCACTTCTCTTTTAATAGCTTCCTTAACGATCTCCCTGTCATATTCCATTACATAAGTCTGTATAGGCCTTCTATCTACAGGAGCTTCTTCTAAAAGGCTCATATCTCTTATTCCTACCAGGCTCATATGAAGAGTTCTTGGAATTGGCGTTGCAGTAAGAGTAAGCACATCCACATTGCTCTTTAATTCCTTGATCTTTTCTTTATGTTTAACGCCAAATCTCTGCTCCTCATCAATAACAAGAAGTCCTAATCTCTTATATTTTACATCCTTTGACAAAAGCCGGTGCGTACCAATAACAACATCTACTGATCCATCACTAAGCCCCGCTAAAGTCTCCTTAACTTCCTTAGGCGTACAGAATCTTGAAAGCATCCTAACATTTACAGGATAACCCTGCATTCTCTTTTCAAAATTTTCAAAATGCTGCTGAGCCAAAAGAGTTGTAGGTACCAGATATGCCACCTGCATATTATCCTGAACCGCCTTAAATGCAGCTCTTATGGCTACTTCTGTCTTGCCAAAACCTACATCACCACAGACAAGTCTGTCCATGATCTTCTCAGATTCCATATCCCTCTTGGTATCCTCTATAGCCTTAAGCTGATCCTCGGTCTCGTCATATGGAAAGAGCTCTTCAAACTCGTTTTGCCATATTGTATCCGGTGGATATACATGCCCCTTTCTCACACGTCTTTCGGCATAAAGATTGATAAGTTCATCAGCCATATCATCCACATGGTTTCTGACCCTTGTTCTGGTCTTTTCCCACTCAGTACCTCCAAGCTTACTCAGCCTAGGTTTTGCCGAATCCTTACCTGAATATTTACCTATCATCGAAAGCTGCTCAACAGGAATAAAAAGCCTGCCACCGTCAGCATAATCAATGGTAATATAGTCCTTTAATCTTCCTTCAGTCTCAACCTTTTCGATTCCCTTATAGACTCCGATACCATGTCTTTCATGAACAACATAGTCCCCAACATTGATCTCATCAAGGTCTGCTATATTATCCCCATGATATTTAGGAAGTTTCTTTTTCTTTTTATCCTTACTTCTGGTAAAAATCTGGTTTTCACCAATGACCACGAGCCCTGCATCAAGAACTTCAAAGCCTTCCTCAAGACTTCCCGTTGTGATCATTACTTCTCTTTCTTTAAGTTCCCTGTTAGGACTTTGAGAGAAAATCGCAGGAATATCTTCTCTTACGAGATTCTCTGCAAATCTGTTGGCTCTGGTCTTCGATGACGAAACAATAAGAACCCTCTTATTTTCCCCTCTCCATCTGTTCAGATCTTTGATCAGCTCTTCGATACTGTTGTTAAAAGGCGCTATATCCCTTGTTTCAAATGGAATCTGTTCCTTTTCATTAAAGAACATGTCCCTCTTTATAAAGTCCGAAAGGATTACTGTTTTTCTTAAACTTAAAGCCGCCAATATATGTTTATAGTCATAAAGCACATCCGCCTGTCCCGGCAGTATATATCCGCCTTCAAGCCTTCCCTGCATAGACATCTGGAATTCATTTGAATAAGCTCTGGCTCTTTCGCCTGTTCTGTCAGCCTCATCAATAAAGAATAAAGTGTCTTCCGGAAAATAATCTATAAATGACACCAAGTTCTTATAGAAATATCCAACCATGCTGTCTATTCCGGTCGCAGATGATAACTCCGATAATTCATCTTTGATCTGATTAAAAGTCTTAGTGATCCTGCCGTGCTGCTCTGAATGGAAGGTTTTCTTAAATGTCTCTGCGACCTTTTTATATTCCTCTTCCATTTTTCTTAAACCAGCCTGAACAACCTCTTCTTTAAGAACATATTCACTAGCAGGAGTTATCTCTAATGAATCTACTTCTTCGATAGAACGCTGAGAATCAACTTCAAAGCTTCTGATAGAATCAATGACATCATCCCAGAACTCAATACGATAAGGACAATCTTCAGTAAGCGGATATATGTCTATAAGACCGCCTCTTACAGAATATTCCCCCGCCGCTTCAACGACAGGGACTTCATTATAACCAAGATTTTGCAGGCGGCCTCTAAGCTCCCTGAAATCATAGCTTTCATCCCTCTTAAGGGCAAATGAATTCACCGCAGTCTCACTGATATCCGGAATCTTATCCATCAGCGCATCAATAGTAAGGATAACAACCGCTCTCTCATTATTGATTATCCTCTTTACAATCTCTAACCTCTTACGGGAAGTGGCATTTCCATGAATATCCGCATAGTAAAAAAGTGCATCCTTAGCAGGATATATATATACATTTTTATCGTAAAATCTATAGTCCGAATAAAGTTTCTCAGCTCTCGAATCATCATATGTGACCAACACAGCAAACTTGGAATCTCCTCTCAAGGCCTCCATAATAAGAGGTCTCGCTCCTCTTGTTATGCCCCATACGTTTACCGGAGTCTTCTTATCCTCTATAGCTTTTTTTATTTCTTTAAAATTATCATCAGACCTTACCGGTCCAAAAAATGCTTCCATCTTTATTTCCCTAATTAAAACTGTTCATAGCAGCATTTATATCATCTGTAACGATCTTAACTACTGCATCCCTTGCCTTATCTACTGAAGCTCTCACATCTGAAAGCTCCTCTTTAGCCGGCCTGCCAAGCACATAATCAGCCAGGTCCCAGCCCGCCGGCTTATGGCCAACCCCAACTCTTACTCTGTCAAATGTATCTGTCCCTATACAGCTGATTATACTTTTTATACCATTATGTCCACCGGCGCTTCCTTTTGCACGAAGCCTGAGTTTTCCAATATCAAGGTCTATATCATCATAGATAATGATAACATCCTCCGGACTCAGCTTATAAAAATGAAGAAGTTCCTGAACCGACTCACCGGAGAGATTCATATATGTCTGAGGAAGCGCAAGTATAACTTTTTCTCCCTCTATGATTCCGCGGCCTGTAACCGCCTTACATTCTTTTTTATCAAGCTTTATATTATATTTATCAGCAAGAGCATAGATAACTGAAAATCCTGTATTATGTCTTGTACCATCATATTTACTTCCAGGATTTCCAAGTCCGACTATCACTTTCATTTTGTATCTCCTGTTTCTTTGCTATAAGCATAGCATTTATTTACTTTATTCTTATCGCTTTTTCTGCTATATTCTTATCTTTTCTTTGCTTTAGCTTTTCTTCTTTATTCTTAGCGTCTTCTCATTATTTCTTCAGCTTCGCCAAGCTGCAGTTTAGTATTAACTCCAAGAATCTCATCAGTATCATTTACTGCTGTAGCATTTACTCTCTTTCCAGAATCTTTGATTATATAGATTGTGTCTGTAAGATAATACTCACCCTGAACATTATCATTTTTAAGAAGTGAAAGACTACGACTAAGATCAGCCGAATTAAAAACATACATTCCTGAATTGATCTCTTTTGTCTTTCTTTCTTCATCAGTGCAGTCCTTATCCTCTGTGATCTTCATGAAATCACCTGAAGCATCTCTTATGATTCTTCCATAACCCTTAGGATCATCTAAAATAGCCGAAAGAACTGTTACTCCATTTTCTTCCTTTTTATGGATCTCATAAAGAGACTTAAGTGTTTCTGCCTTTATAAGAGGTGTGTCTCCACAAAGAATAAGAGTATCTCCATCATTTCCGATAAAATCAGCAGCACATTTAACTGCATGACCTGTACCTAACTGTTCTTTTTGCTCAACAATTGTAACATCTAAATCCTTAATCTCTTCTCTTACAAGCTCCCCTTTATATCCAACGATAACGCATATATCAGTAGCTCCTGCTTCTTTAGCATTATCAATAACATGTCTGATCATCGATTTATCGCAAACCTTATGAAGTACCTTTGGAAGATCAGATTCCATACGTGTCCCCTTACCTGCAGCAAGAATAACTGTCTTAAATTTCATACTTTCTCTCCTTATACGCAAAGTTAAGCCACAAGATATATACCGGGGGTATATATCTCCTGACTTTTTAGCTTTTCTTTTCTTATAGAATTCCATATTAGTCTATTTTCCTGCAAAAAGTCAAGTCGCTAGCGCTCTAAGGACAAAGAATCTGCCCTCATAAAAAACACTCCATACAAAAAGCTGTATATAAAAACCTATACAACGCTAAAACTTAAGCCACATACAAAAGCAGTAAATAATAACCTATACAATGCTAATACACAATCCACATACAAAAACTCATACAAAAAGCTATACAACGCTAAAACGCAAGCCTTATACAAAAACTCATACAAAAAGCTATACAACGCTAAAACGCAAGCCTTATACAAAAACTCATACAAAAAGCTGTATAGAAAAACGCCACGCATTATCGCGTGGCGTTTATCTTACTGCTCTTCGTTTGCAGTCTGCTTATATTTTTCAATAATAAGATTCTGGATCATCTCTCTTGTGCTGGAATTGATCGGATGGGCTATATCTCTATATTCCCCATCTCCGGCCCTCCTACTTGGCATTGCTATAAAAAGTCCGTTGTCGCCTTCAATTACTTTAATATCATGAATTACAAATTCCTCATCAATAGTAATTGATACGATTGCTCTCATCTTTCCTTCTTTTGTGATCTTTCGAACCCTAACATCTGTAATACGCATTATATAACCCTCCTAAAGTCTAAACCGACATAATCAAATAAGCGTCTACTCTATATTGTATATCTTAAGCTCTTTTCAATAATTACCTGAGGTTTTCCTACCTCCCCAATATATTTTGTATTAGCCTTAATAGTATCTCTTGATTCAACAATGCAGTTCTCTATATGACAATTGTCACCGATATGAACATCATTGAGAATAATTGAATTTTTAATGAAGCAATTGTTTCCGATAAAAACCTTCTTAAAAAGTACTGAATGTTCTACGTGCCCATTGATGATCGAACCACTAGATACAAGGCTGTCTGAAACTATAGCATTTTCATTATACTTTGCTGGTGGAAGGTCTTCTATCTTAGTATACACACCCGGCTGCTCACGGAAGAAAGCTCTTCTAATTTCAGGATTAAGGAAATCCATATTAGCTCTGTAGTATGAATCAATCGATCCAATATTTCTCCAATATGTATCAATCTTATATGCATTTATCTTCTTGATATTTCTATATCTTACGAGAATATCTTTTACAAAATCAGTGCGACCTTCAGCTGCTGCATTTTCCAACAGTTCAATGAGCTGACGTCTCCTTACTACATATACCCCAATGGATGCTGTATTAGTATTGGCTACTACAGGCTTTTCCTCAAAGTCAGTTATACGTCCCTTGTCACCAGTCTTTATAACACCAAATCTGCTAATATCATCTTCTCCAGGTGCAATATCCTTTACTACTACAGTAATATCAGCACCCTTTGCGATATGATCTTCAAGAACCTTATTGTAATCCAGCTTATATACACCATCACCTGATGCAATAACTACATATGGTTCATGTGCATTCTTTAGAAATGAAATGTTCTGATAAAGAGCATCTGCTGTTCCTTTGTACCAATAACTGTTTGTTGCAGTTATTGTTGGAGTGAAAACAAATAATCCTCCCTGTTTTCTTCCAAAATCCCACCATTTTGAAGAATTAAGGTGTTCATTAAGACTTCTTGAATTATATTGAGTAAAAACAGCAACTTTCTGAATATGTGAATTGGACATATTAGAAAGAGCAAAATCGATGGCTCTATAGCAGCCAGCCATAGGCATAGCGGCTACTGCCCTCTTCTTTGAGAGGTTACCCATCAGATTACTGTTACCACCTGCTAAAATAATACCTATTGCTCTCATACTATTCACCTGCCTTTATTATACTTGAACCACTTTCGAGAACGCCATTTGGATATTCTTCTGCCGAAGTCTCCCCTATGATAGCTACATTTTTCCCAATTGTTACATCATCTGGAATAACTGAATTCTCACCAATAGTTACAAGGCCGAATGAATAGATATGTGGTGCAAAATCATTTATTTTTTCTTCACCTACACCTAATTTTACACGCGAGCCAATCTTTACGTTTTCTGCGATTATCGCTTTATTTATTTCTGTGCCATATCCAATCTCTGCATTATTCATAATGATCGAATCTCTGATCTTGGCACCTTTTCCAATGATGACACCAGAACCTATGACTGAATTTTCAACGTCGCCATATATTTCTGAGCCTTCACCTATTATACATTCTTTAATATTACTTTCTGATGAAATATACTGTGGTGGCAGATTGTCACTCTTAGTATAGATTCTCCAGAACTCTTCATAGAGATTAAATTCCGGAACAATAGAAACAAGTTGCATATTGGCATCCCAATATGATCCAAGAGTTCCTACATCCTTCCAATATCCTTTGAAGTCATATGCACATATCTTCTTTCCTTCAGCATGAACATGCGGAATGATATGTTTTCCAAAGTCACATGAAGGTACATCTTTCATTTCAATCAGTGCTTTTTTAAGAACTGGCCAACTGAAGATATAAATACCCATTGATGCCTTGTTGCTACGTGGATGTTCCGGCTTTTCTTCAAATTCCTGAATAATACCATTTTCATCTGTTATAACAACTCCAAATCTGCTTGCCTCCTCAATCGGAACTTGATATGTAGCAAGCGTGACATCAGCATGTGATGATTTATGGAAATCGAGCATAACCTCATAATCCATCTTGTAAATATGGTCACCTGAAAGTATTAAAACATAATCCGGATTATAATACTCCATATATTCAAGATTCTGGTAAATTGCATTGGCTGTTCCAGTATACCACTGACTGTTTCCACTCTTTTCATATGGTGGAAGAACTGTTACGCCTCCGAAATTACGATCAAGATCCCAAGACATACCAATTCCGATATGCTGATTAAGTCTCAGTGGTCTGTACTGTGTAAGTACCCCAACTGTATCAACCCCTGAATTGATACAGTTACTGAGAGGGAAATCAATGATCTTATATTTACCACCAAAAGCAACTGCTGGTTTAGCAAGCTTAGATGTAAGTACACCAAGACGGCTGCCCTGGCCCCCTGCAAGGAGCATTGCTATCATTTCCTTTTTAATCATATAATGTCACCCCTTTTAGCAATAGTTTCATACATTATACCATGAGGTCCGTAAAATTAAAACCACATTTTAGACATAATTACGAAAATCTCATAGCCTTCACATTGATTATTATACATATATAACTATACAATATCCATATATA
>CAMKMR010000081.1 GCA_946413945.1 uncultured Lachnospiraceae bacterium
ATCATGTACATACTTTAAAGTTCCATAAAGATACATCTCAATATCTTTTTCATCAACTATATCCCTGTTTCTTATAACACGAGCTACAACCGGATCTATATTAAATTTCTTTGCAAGCAGATTAAAATCCGCTCTTTTTGAATACATTCTCCAAGCCGTATCCATTTTTATCGTCTCCTATTAAATAACAATAAAAAGGAGTAGATCTCTCTGCTCCTTTTTATTGTTTTTGTCATATTAATTACTGCAATTTACGCATTTTTCTTTTTTGATGAAGCTTTCTTAACTTTTTCTTCCTTGCTTCCAAAATGCTTCTTTAATGTCATCCAGAGTGGACCTGTGATGAAGATTGAAGAATACATACCGCATACAAGACCTACCATAAGTGTAAGTGTGAATTCCTTAAGAGAAGCAACACCTAAAATGTTAAGCATAAGTACAGTTACAAAAGTTGTAAGTGTAGAATAGATATTTCTTGATAATGTCTGAGAAATACTTGTATTTACGATTGCATCTACTCCATCCTTTTCAATTGACATTTCCTTTAAGTTCTCACGGATTCTGTCAAAGATGATGATCGTAGCATTGATAGAGTAACCTACGATTGTAAGCATACAAGCGATAAATGTTCCGCCTACCGAAAGATATGCTACTGAGTAGATCATAAATGTTACGAATACGTCATGGATAAGAGCAAGTACCGCACTAGCACCAAATCTAACATCATCAAATCTGAATGCAATGTAGATAAGGATAAGTATTGATGAAATTACAACTGCAAGTATAGCGTCACGCTGCATTTCATGTGAGATTGTGCTACTGATATTTTCGCACTCAATAGCTCCATCCTTAACTCCAAATTTCTCTTCCATGGCCTCTGCCACTGCCTTACGCTGGCTTTCATTAAGTTCTTCTGACTTAAAGATAACCTGATTTGAATTATCAACTATCTGGATCTGAATATTTGACTTGATAGCTGCTGCTTCCTGAATCGCAGGAACGATATCCTTTTCAGCCTCTTCCTGTGTATAAGCCTTGTCAAATGTTACTGCTGTAGATGTACCGCCACTGAACTCTAATGAGAAATTAAGCGCTGATCCACGGCTACCAATATTCTTATTAACGATAAGGAAGATAAGTCCAAGAGCGATCACTGCGATCGAAACAGGACCTGTGAACTTAAACGCCTTTGTATACTTTACAACCTTTGGCTTCTTTGCCTGTCCATATAAAGCCTTATTTGTAACTCCAAGATCACAGAATGCATTGATAAGAAGTCTTGTTACAACAAGGGCTGTGAACATTGAAAGGATGATACCAAGAATAAGTGTCTTAGCAAATCCCTTTACTGTACCTGATCCCATAGCAAGGAGTACGACACCAGCAATAATTGTTGTTATATTACCATCAAAGATAGCTGAGAAGGCTTTATTGAAACCATTCTTTATCGCTGTCTTTACAGTCTTTCCATCAGCTAATTCTTCTTTAATACGTGTAAAAATGATTACATTTGCATCTACTGCCATACCGATTGAAAGAAGGATACCGGCAATACCTGGAAGTGTAAGTGATATATGAAGTGAATTTAAGAAGAAAAGCTCAAGTAATGTATAAATGCAAAGAGCTATTGAAGCCACAAATCCAGGAAATCTAAATACGATTATCATGATCACAAAGATAAGACAAAGGCCGATAAGGCCTGCCTTAAGTGATGATGAAAGAGCTTCACTACCAAGCGTAGCACCTACAACCTGTGAACGAACTTCTGTAAGAGTAAGCGGAAGAGCACCGATCTTAATTGTATTTGCAAGACTAGATGCTTCATCATATCCACCAATATTATTGATCTCAGCTGAACCACCAGTGATAGCTTCATTTACACGTGGAGCGCTCTGTACTTTACCATCATAGATGATATAAACAGGATTACCTATATTTGCCCCTGTTACATCAGCAAACTTCTTTGATCCTTCGTCTGTAAAAGTAAGCTGAACGATATATTGCTTATTTCCCTGTTCATTAGATACACCAGCCTGGGCATTCTTTATATCTGCACCTGTAAGAGCAGGCTGATATGTAACTCCTGAAACAGCTGTATCATCGATCACACCATCGCCATTTGCATCTGCTTTTGCATAATTTTCAGGATCAAGGAATTCCAATACTCCTGCACGTCCAAGTTCATCAAGAATCTTATTAGCATCATATTTGCTTGTATCTACAGGAATCTCTATAGCGATTCTGTTATTTCCTTCAAGATAAACCGATCCATCTGTAGAATAACTATCTACTCTGGCCTGAAGTTTTTCTTTAGTAGCACTTATTGCCGCATCGTCAGGATTCTTATCTTCTATCTGATAAGTTACGCTGACACCACCCTGAAGGTCAAGTCCGAGAGGAATATCCTCTGCTCTTCCTGTCTTTTCTGCACCCACACCATTTATTACCATGTAGATAACGCCGGCAACAGCGAGCGCTATGATAAGCAAAGTAATAACAGCATTTCTTTTTGCGTTTTTCATTCCTTTTCTCCTCTTGTTAACATTTATATTCTGAAGTCTGGCTCATTTCCTGAACGCCGGGAACGTCACTAAGAGCCGCCTTCATCATAAGCGCACATTCAATACGCTTCTGTTCTAATTCACAACCTATATCATAGGCTTCAAGAATCTTATTGTGGAACTGGAAAGCATTTGCTGCACATCCGCCGCTGCAATAGAATCTCGCAAAACAATTCTGACACTTTTCTTTTGCATAAACATTGTTGCACTTAAATTCTTCAACAAGTTTTTCATTATCAATGCCATTCCAAACATCACCAAGCTTAAATTCATCCTGACCAACAAACTGATGACAAGGATATAAATCTCCCCAAGGAGTAACAGCAAGATACTCTGTTCCTGAACCACAGCCTGAAAGTCTCTTGTAAACACAAGGCCCTCCATTAAGATCGATATTGAAATGGAAAAAGTTAACCGGCTTTCCTGCTTTAGCCCTATCCACAAGGATCTTTGCTAACTTATCATACTGTTCCTTTATCTTTGGAACATCTTCTTCTCTGATAGCATACGGCTCATTTTGTCCTGCAACAACAGGCTCAACTGAGATCTGCTCAAATCCCTCCTCGATGAAGTTAACCACATCTTCTGAGAAGTCAAGATTATTATGAGTAAATGTTCCTCTGATATAATATTCACCCTTACGCTTTGATGCGAAGTCCTTGAACTTTGGCATTATGATATCATAGCTGCCCTTGCCATTTCTTGTTGGGCGCATCATATCATTTACTTCTTTTCTTCCATCAATTGAAAGAACCACATTCTTGAGTTCTTTATTGGCAAATTCTAATACTTCATCATTTAAAAGAACACCATTTGTTGTAAGAGTAAATCTGAATTTTTTATCATTCTTTTCTTCGATAGATCTTCCATAAGCAACTAACTGCTTAACGACCTCGAAGTTCATAAGTGGTTCACCACCAAAGAAATCAACTTCCAAGTTCTTTCTAGAACCTGAATTAGCAACCAGGAAATCTAAAGCCTGCTTACCAACTTCAAAGCTCATAAGTGCCCTATCTCCATGATATTCACCCTGGCCTGCGAAACAGTATTTACAAGCAAGATTACAATCATGTGATACATTAAGGCAGAGAGCCTTAACTACGGTCTTTCTCTTCTTAAAATCTATAACCGCAGTCTTAAAGACGTCTTCAGTAAAAAGCTGTTCTGAATCTACTAATTCCTGTACTGCATCATAGGCTTCAAATATATCTTCTTCCTTATATTTTTTTCCATCTTCGTTTAACTTAGCTGATACTTCTTCCTTTGTTCTCCCTTCGAAGATACTGATAATGTCGTAAACAAGATCATCTACTACATGAACTGATCCACTACATACATCAAGTACTATGTTGTATCCGTTATTCTTAAACTGGTGTACCATTTAAATATATATCCTTCCAAAATTGATTCAAATATCAAAACAATGTAAAAGGGACTATCCAATAGGGGGACAGTCCCTTTTAAATTATAAAGACCGGTAAAGATCTTTCAGATTAAAATAACCTCTGTATCTGAAAACTTATTTGTTTTCGCAGCTCTGGTTTCCTACTGTACAAGATGTCTTGCAAGCTGACTGGCAAGATGTCTGGCACTCACCACAACCACCCTTTACAAGAGTATTCTTGAATGTGCTCTGTGTTAAAGTCTTAATTCTTTCCATTATGTGCCTCCTTAAACCGATACTTTTCGTTATTCCTTGGTATTATAACACAATAAGAAATGCTTGAAAAGTAAATATTTTCAAGCATTTCTTATTGTCAACCTTTACTTTATATCAAATAAAGGAAGAATCTCCGTTATTATATTACTGATCTGATCTGCATACTCTCTTGCCTGTTCATTAGGTCTTATCAGATCTATGACCATTACCGTAAAAAGCCCCGCCCTGTGGGATGCCGCAAGTCCATTGATAGAGTCTTCAACACCAACTGCATACCGGGGTTCAACCCCAAGCCTTTCACACGCTTTAAGGTATATATCCGGTTCGGGCTTTCCATGTTCAACCTGATTTCCATAAACTATCTCATCAAAATATTTATAGATATCATGTTCTTTTAAATAATGTTCTGCTCTGTCCTT
This sequence comes from uncultured Lachnospiraceae bacterium, assembly GCA_946413945.1. GTDB lineage: Bacteria > Bacillota > Clostridia > Lachnospirales > Lachnospiraceae > Eubacterium_Q. The sequence goes on from CAMKMR010000081.1 coordinate 4,641, forward strand.
TGCAGTAGATGTAGCAAGCGCTATCTTAATGCCATTTTCTTTAAGACACCTAAGGCATTCTTTTGCCCCAGTCTTTAAGTCGAAGCCAGGATTTTTGCCATAAGCATCAACCAGCTTATGAACCTCTGCCCTGTAAGAAGAATACTCTATCCTATCTCCAAAATGATCCTTAAAGCGTCTGGCATTATCCTTACTTGTACCGCCAGCACACTGATCACAGAAGTGGTCTATATCAATTTTCGAGAAGCCCAGGCTTGCACCATACTTATGATGGCTCTGCCTGTAGATCTTCTCCGAATCAAATATGACTCCATCCATATCAAATACTGCCGCTTTATAAATCTTTGTCATTATCTGTCTCCAGTTAAGAACTTTTTATTTTTCATCATCCTTTTTTCTTCTCTTTGCAAGAAGGAAGATAATTCCAAGTAATGCGAGTATTGCAACTATGCTGCTTACAACCATCACAACATTTACTTTCTTCTTAAATGTGAAGTGTAGCTCTGTGATAGTTTCATTTCCAGCTGCATCGTATGCCTTTGCTACTAACTTATATTCACCCGGCTTATCAACTGTGAATGAAGCAACTCCGTCAACAATAGTCATTTCTTTTCCATTAAGAGTAACAAGATATAATACATCAGTATTTAACTGAAGTGATACCTTGATTCCTCTTGATTCCTTAATGACATCCTTATCCTCAATACCACTGACCATTATTACCGGCGGAATAGTATCAAGAGTAAATGTAACTTCCTTCACTGATGAATTACCTAATTCATCAACAGCCTCAACTTTAAGAGTATGTGCACCGTCTTCTAACTTTGTAAGGCCATCATATTCTGTACCATCAAGATAGATTGTAACGTTACAAGCTGTAAGATCCTTAACGATACTATCATCTTCATTCCAGACAAATTCCTTGATTGTCTTATTGTCATACTTCTCAAGATTTCCGATAACCGGCGCTGTCTTGTCAATTGTAAAGTGCAGACTCTGAGTTGATGTATTACCTGCCGCATCCTTTGATGTAACAGTAATATCATATATTCCGTCTTCTGTGAAAGTCTGTTCAAATGAAGCCTCACTAGAAGAATTTATTGGATACTCTTCAAACTTGATATCATGAACTTTTCCATCGATATCTTTTCTTGTTCCTGTAAGCTGGATAGTATTTGTCTCAAAGAATGTCTCTTCAACAAGTGCATATATTGTTACAGGTTCTTTAGTCTTATCATAGTTCTTTACTCCTGAAAGAGCGATAACCGGTGCTGTCTTATCAAGCTTAAAGCTGTAAGCATAAGCTGAATTATTTCCGGCTTTATCTGTAGCCTTGAAATCAAATCTATATTCTCCATCCTCATTAAAGATTTCTGAAAGACTATAAGGATTTGATGTAGGAGTAAGTGTTACTGTACGAAGTTTTATCTCAGCTGATCCATCAACCTTTTTATATACATCAACTGTTGCTGAAGTTATATCTGAATAGAAATTCTCAGCAATGTTGTATGAGATAGTAAGGGTCTGCTGTGACACCCCGCCCTTGTTTGCACCTGTGATTGAAAGTACCGGTGCTGTCTTATCAACTCTGAAAGGAATTGTTACAGTTGCTGAAACATTTCCAGCTCTGTCTACTGCTACAAATGAAACAGAATAATCAGCTTCAGTAGTATATGTATCTGAACCTTCTGCCACCTTTCCTTCTGAAACTTCTGCTGATCCATAACCAGCTCTTGTCATTCTTACTGTTCTTGTAAGATCATCTGCATCCTCATTTGCATCATATACGTTTGCAGAAAGCACCCCGTCTACAGTAAGATATCTTACTGCATCTCCATTTGAAACCGGATTCCCATTAAGAGTTGTTGTGATGCTTGGTGCTGTTCTATCTATTGTAAATGATACTTCGTGAGTATCTGATGATACACCAGCCAGATTTACCATACTGATCTTTATCTGATGGCTTCCTTCTGAGCTGATGGTAAGATCTGCACTATATACACCAGGCTTTTCCTTTGTGAATTCTGGCGTTACGTCCACTCCATTATCAGTTACTGTTATCTCATCTACAATATAATCAGATACCTTTAGTCTCAGATTAACATTCTGGTTATAATACTGGCCATATTCGTATGTAAGTCCTGATGGATATGCATAGCTTGCTGTATCACTGTAAGTATTCTTATATTTACTGAACTTAGCAGGCTTATCGCTTGTAACTTCAATATCAGCTACCGGCTTTACGTCATCAAGATAAAGGCTCTTAAGCTCGAATGTTCCGACATTTCCGGCTTTATCCACTGCCTTATAAGAAAGCTGGTAGATACCATTTTCTGTATATGTTTCTGTTGCATATCTGTCAGAATAACTTATCTTATCTGTTGCACTTTCAACAACTGTATCTGTTGCAAAATCTGTAAGGCTGTATGTTCTTGTAAGATCAGTCACATCTTCATTCTTATCATCTACATTTACATCAAACTTAACATCTGCTGTTGCAAGATATCTGTTTCCTGATGTATAGCTTTCACCATTGATCTTTGATGAGATGACCGGAGCTGTCTTGTCAATCTCAAATGAAACCTCTGCTGGTTCTGATACATTTCCAGCCTTATCTATTGAACTTATGACAATCTTATGCTCTCCTTCAGATGAAACTGTAATCTCTTCTGATTCCCAGCCTTCGTTCTTTTCATCTTTGTCTTCAAGTTTAATCCAGTTAACATCGATCACATTACCATTATCAGTAACAACGATCTTTTCTGAATCAACTGATTTATCCTTAATATATGCCTTGAATTTAACATCATCCTTATAATATTTTCCATAAGTATAGTCTTTACCTTTTTCCTCATCCTGGAAAGTATACTTATTATTATACGCATCAATCTTAGCAGGCTTTTCTGATGTTATCACAATATCATTAAGTGGAACCTGATTATCAACCAGTATCTTAACTGTAACTGATTCTGCCTCCGCCTCAGTCTGTGTATTTCCAGCC
>CAMKMR010000082.1 GCA_946413945.1 uncultured Lachnospiraceae bacterium
CATAGGTTTTTAATTTTTCTATCTTTGAGAAATCAGTGATCCACTGATCACCAATCTTTTCATTTAACCACTGGCTAAGAAGTGGATTTCCATGAGCAAGGAATCTTCTCTGAGTAACGCCATTAGTCTTATTATTAAACTGCTCTGGTCTCATCTCATAAAAATCATGAAGTTCTCTCTTCTTTAAGATTTCTGTATGAAGCTTGGCAACACCGTTAACTGAAAAGCTTCCTGCAATTGCAAGATGAGCCATCTTAACCTGTCCATCATAAAGGATAGCCATGTTTCTGATCTTATCCTGATTTCCAGGATAAAGCTGCTGGATTCTTTCAACAAATCTTCTGTTGATCTCTTCAACAATCTGATATACACGAGGAAGAAGTCTTGAGAAAAGCTCAATAGGCCATTTTTCAAGAGCTTCTGCCATGATAGTATGATTAGTATAAGCACAGCATTTTGTAGTAATATTCCAAGCCTCATCCCAGTTAAGGTTTTCCTGATCCATTAAGATACGCATAAGCTCTGCAACAGCAACCGTTGGATGCGTATCATTTAACTGGAATACCACCTTGTCTGGCAGATCATGAAAATCTTTATTGTTTTCTTTAAACTTGCTAATCGCAGTCTGAATAGATGCTGAAATAAAGAAATACTGCTGTTTAAGTCTGAGTTCCTTACCTGAATAATGATTATCATTTGGATAAAGGACCTCAACAATATTCTTTGCAAGATTTTCTTGCTCTACGGCTTTTTCATATTCACCTCTATCGAATGAATTGAGATTAAATTCCTGAATAGCTTCAGCATCCCAGATTCTAAGAGTGTTAACTACATTATTGCCATATCCGATAATTGGAAGATCATAAGGTACAGCACGCACTGACTGATAACCTTCCTGTATAAATACATTTCTTCCATCTTTATTTTCAACTCTTACATAGCCGCCAAATTTTACTTCTACCGCATACTCTGCGCGCTTTACTTCAAATGGATAGCCGTTCTTAAGCCAGTCATCCGGCTCCTCAACCTGATAACCATCCTTTATTGCCTGACGGAACATACCATATTTATATCTGATACCACAGCCGTATGCTGGATAAGCAAGAGTTGAGAGAGATTCAAGGAAACATGCTGCAAGTCTTCCAAGTCCTCCGTTACCTAAAGCAGGATCTCTTTCCTGGTCCTCAATAAAATCAATATCAAGTCCCAATTCACTAAGAGCTTCTCTTACTTCCGGATAATAACCTAAATTAAGAAGATTATTTCCCAAAGCTCTGCCCATAAGGAATTCCATTGAAAGGTAATAAACCTTCTTAACGTCTTTTTCCTTATAAACCTTATGTGTTGCGATCCATCTGTCAATGATATCGTCCTTAACCGCATAACTTACAGCCTGGAATATCATCTGAGGCGTTGCTTCATCAAGATTTTTTCTGTAGAGAGTCTTTAAATTCTTAATTACTTCTTTTTTAAAGCCCTCTTTGTCGAACTCGGCTACTTTTCCCATGCTCTTAAACCTCCGTATTTAATACATTTATACTACAGGCACTCCGACATTACTGCCAAAGTGCCTGATCTTCATTGTCATCTAAGTGTTGTGTGTTATTTTACTAGTTTTTTTCGACTCCAAGAACAACCTTCTCGCCATTGATATCCTTCTCCCCTGAATATCCTGCGACGTTAGTTGTTACAATATCTGTTGCAAGTACAATACCCTTAAGCTTTTCAGCATTGTTCATCACAACATTCTTTATCTTATCATTTCCATCTACATAAAGAGTGATCCTATCTGTTACTTCGAATCCAGCTTCCTTACGCATTGTCTGAACCTTAGAAATGATCTCTCTTACGAAACCTTCTTCAATAAGTTCATCTGTAAGTCTGATATCAAGAACAACTGTTACCTTGTTATCTCCTTCAGTTACGAACTCGCCTGATTCAGCAGTCTCGATAAGAAGATCCTCTTCCTTAAGCTCTACTTCGCTGCCATCAACGTCAAACTTAATTGCGCCAGAAGTCTTTAAATCATTCATAGCTTTAGCGCTGTCGATCTCAGCAAGATATGTTCTGATTCCTCCAAGTAATTTACCATACTTTGGACCTACAGTACGAAGCTGTGGCTTAAATGAGTATGATGCAAACTCTGAAAGATCATCCTTAAATTCTACATTCTTAACGTTAAGCTCATCCTTAATGATATCGATGTAAAGTGCGTCAAGTTCCTTTGCAGCCTTAACATACATATTTGCAAGTGGCTGACGGTTCTTCTGCTGAGAAGTATTTCTTGCAGCACGTCCGTATGCAACGATATCAAGAACTTCTTCCATGCTTTCCTCAAGTTCCTTATCAATGAAAGCTTCCTCAACTGAAGGGAAGTCGCAAAGATGGATACTGATTGGAGCGTCCTTATCGATATTTCTTACAAGGTTCTGGTAAATGCTCTCTGTCATAAATGGGATCATAGGAGCTGCTGTTTCACTTATTGTTACAAGTGCTGTATAAAGAGTCATGTAAGCATTGATCTTATCCTGCTCCATACCCTTAGCCCAGAATCTGTCACGGCAGCGTCTTACATACCAGTTACTCATTTCTTCTACGAATTCAGCAAGAGCCTTACCAGCCTCAGGAATTCTATAGTTTGCCAGGTTATCATCTACAGTCTTAACGCATGAATTAAGCTTACTAAGGAGCCACTTATCCATAACTGCAAGACTATCATAATCAAAGTCATAATTAAGAGGATTGAACTGATCGATCTCTGCATAGAGTACATAGAATGAATATGTATTCCAGAGAGTATCCATAAACTTGTTCTTTCCTTCAAGCACAGCCTTCTCATGGAATCTGTTAGGAAGCCATGGAGCTGAATTTGTATAGAAATACCATCTGATGGCATCTGCGCCATACTTATTAAGAGCTTCCATAGGGTCAACAGCGTTCCCCTTTGACTTACTCATCTTCTGTCCGTTCTCATCCTGAACGTGTCCAAGAACTACAACGTTCTTATAAGGAGCCTTGTGGAAGAGAAGTGTTGACTCTGCCATAAGTGAGTAGAACCATCCACGAGTCTGGTCAACAGCCTCAGAAATGAAATCTGCAGGGAAATTCTCTTCAAAATGTTCCTTATTTTCAAATGGATAATGCCACTGTGCAAATGGCATAGCACCTGAGTCAAACCAGCAGTCGATAACTTCTGGAACTCTATGCATTACCTTACCACAATGTGGACATGGGATCTCAACCTTATCAACATAAGGTCTATGGAGCTCGATACCATTTGGCTGATCTGGATTCTCCCAGTCAGATACATTTGAAGACTTCTCCTTTAATTCCTGGATAGAACCGATTGAGATCTTCTCTCCGCAATCAGGACATTCCCAGATATTAAGTGGAGTTCCCCAATATCTGTCTCTTGAGATACCCCAGTCCTGAACGTTCTTAAGCCATTCGCCAAAACGTCCCTTACCGATTCCTTCAGGAGTCCAATTAACTGTATTATTATTTGCTACCATTTCATCTGAAACGGCAGTCATCTTTATAAACCATGATTCTCTAGCATAGTAGATAAGTGGAGTATCACATCTCCAGCAATGTGGATAGTCATGCTCAACCTTAGGAGCTGCAAAAAGCTGCTCTCTTTCAGCAAGATCCTTAAGAACTTCTGGATCACAAGCGATGGCGCCCTCAGCAATCTCATGCTCTGTAGGCTTGCATCTCATACCTGCGAATTTTCCAGCTTCTTCCTTCATCTTACCATCAGCGCCAACCATCTGTACGAATGGAGCATCATACTTTCTACCAACTCTTGCATCGTCTTCACCGAATGCTGGAGCGATATGTACGATACCTGTACCATCTGTCATAGTTACATAGTTATCGCAATATACGAAGAATGCCTTCTTATGCTGCTTTTCAGCCGCATCAGCTGCGCACTGATAAAGAGGCTCATATTCCTTATATTCAAGATCCTTACCTTTGTAAGTCTCAAGTACTTCATAAGCTTTTCCATTTGAAAATGCTTCAAACTTAGTATTTCCTTCTTTATCCTTCTCTTCAAGAAGAGAACCGATAACCTTATCAAGAAGAGCTTCAGCCATATAATATGTATATCCGTCACAAGCCTTAACTTTTACATAAGCTTCATCCGGATTTACGCAAAGACCGATATTTGAAGGAAGTGTCCAAGGTGTTGTTGTCCATGCAAGGAAATATGCATCTTCATTTTTAACCTTGAAACGAACGATAGCTGTTCTATCCTTTATTGTCTTATATCCCTGAGCTACTTCGTGAGATGAAAGAGGTGTACCACATCTTGGGCAATATGGAACTACTTTAAATCCCTTATAAAGAAGTCCTTTATCCCAGATAGTCTTAAGAGCCCACCACTCTGACTCGATATAATCATTACGGTATGTAACATATGGCTTTCTTACATAAGGTCTTGTCTCATAATCCTGATCATCCATATCAGCCCAGAAACCAACCTTATCTGAGAATTCCTGCCACATTCCCTTATATTTCCATACTGATTCCTTACATTTCTTAATGAAAGGTTCAATACCGTATTCCTCTATCTGCTCCTTGCCTTCAATTCCAATAAGCTTTTCAACTTCAAGCTCAACAGGGAGACCGTGAGTATCCCAACCACCCTTACGGATGATCTTGTGCCCCTTCATTGTCTGATATCTAGGAATCATATCCTTGATAACACGAGTAAGAACGTGGCCTATATGTGGCTTTCCGTTTGCTGTTGGAGGTCCATCGTAGAAAGTAAATGTTGGAAGATCTTTCTTCTCATCAATACTTTTCTCGAATACGTCATTTTCGTTCCAGAACTTAAGAACTTTGTCTTCGTTTTCAACAAAGCTAAGCTGTTTTGATACTTTGTCGTACATGTATATGTATATCCTTTCATTAATGATCGAATTAAACTGTTAAAACGGTATACTACTCCCGATAATAACCTACTAAGTATAACACCAGCATAATTATACTGTCAATTTTATAAATATAAGAAAAACCACGTATTTACGTGGTTTTTATTGTGCTCATCTTGTTTAATTTACCTTTTCTGGACCATTACTATTGGAACTGGAATAAAGAATCCTTACCGTCTTTATACCACCTTAGATAATCTAAAATTCAGCATCTTCCTTGGCTGCTTCTTCTTTTAAAGCATCCTCAAGGGTTCTTGTAAGATAATCATTAACATCCAGCTCAACTGAATCTGGATCAAGCCCATGTACCATACAAGCCTCTTCAAGAGACTCCATCTGGGCAGCTCCACATGTTATACAGAACATGCCATCCTGAACAAGGATCATAGCAGCTCCTGGATATTTAGCAATGATATCTCCAACGATCTCATTTTTTGTGATTATTTTTTTTACTGCACCTTCATTGTATAATTCTTCTGCAGATTTTTCCTCATCTGAGTCAAATGCATCTACTGCATTATCAAGTATCTTTTCCTTATTATCCTCTGACATGATATATCCTCCTAAGACGTTTATTAACGCCATAAACTTATCCTACTTGTTTTATAGGTATTTTATTTCCAGTGTTTATTAAATTACATTTAGACTAATTTGTCAATAAACAGCAATTCATCAAGACTCACGACTAAAGTCACGAGTGTGCGGCGGCAATTCATCAAAAAGAGGCATAAACACTAATAGTAGTTTATGCCCCTACAGATAATCAGATAAGGCCTGCAATAAATTTATCTATATTTTCCATTTTCTCAGTTGGCTCAAACCTAGCTACCACATTTCCATTTCGATCCACAACAAATTTTGTAAAGTTCCATTTAATCTCTGAATTATTCTTATAATCCTTATCGATTGAGGACAAAAGTATATTCATAGCCACAGCTTTAGGCCCCTTGCCAAACCCTTTAAATCCCTGTTGCTCCTTTAAAAACTTAAAGAGTGGAATAGCATTTTCTCCATTTACATCACTTTTTTGCATCTGTGGAAATTTTGTATTATATTTTAAGGCACAGAATTCGTGTATCTCTTCATCGGTTCCTGGAGTTTGACCTGCAAACTGATTACATGGAACGTCTATCACTTCAAAGCCCTGGTCATGATATTTTTCATACATTGCTTCAATGTCTTTATAATGAGGGGTAAATCCACATCCTGTAGCTGTATTTACTACTAATACAACCTTTCCTTCAAAATCCTTCATTGATATTTCTGAACCATCTGGTTTTTTTACCGATTGATCATAAAATCCCATAATCTGTATCCTTTCATATTCGTGTTTTTTTCAATTATATTTTATGCAATCAATCAAATCAAGTGACTTTTTTGTGTCTTTTCTTTATTCTTTCTTTGATCTAAATTTTCCATATAAATAAAGCCCTGAAGTATTTTTACTCCAGGGCTGCATCTATATATAAATGAGGAGAACTCTATTTACACTTGGGAATGTGCAAATCCATAGGATTTAATCTTCAATTGCAATATAGTTCTTCTTCTCTATCTGTGGATTTTCTTTAACCTTTGGAACTTCAAGCTTAAGGATTCCATCCTTAAACTCTGCTGCAATATCATCTCCTTTTACTTCTTTGCCAACGAAGAAGCTTCTTTCACATTTGCCTGTATATCTTTCCTTACGGATAAGCTTTCCACTTTCATCTTTTTTCTCTATCTCTTCTTTATGTTCTGCCTGAATCTTAAGATAACCATCTTCAAGCTCAATCTTTATATCAGCTTTTTCATATCCTGGCAGTTCAATATCAAGTACATATTTATCATCAAATTCTCTTACATCTGTTGTCATTCTACTGCCGGTATTTTCTAACGCCTTCTTTCCATAAGTATATGGGATATTAAATATCTCTTCAAAAAGATCATCAACAAAATTATCACTAAATACACTTGGACTAAACATATAAATCTCTCCTTTCAAAATATATTAAACAGATCATCTGATCTATTTGATAGCAATAGTAGATTTTTCAGGAACCTTCTTTGATTCCTTTGGTACTACAAGACTAAGCACTCCGTTTTTATATGTTGCGGAAATATCTTCCTGATCAATTTTATTGCCTACATACCAGCTTCTCTGATATTTTCCAACATATCTTTCTGATCTGACTAGTTTTCCTTTTTCTTCTTCTGTCTTTTTATTAAGTTCAGCAGATACTACAAGATATCCTTCTTCAAGGTAGATCTTAATATCTTCCTTTGCACATCCTGGAAGATCTATATCTAAAATATATTCATTCTGCTTTTCTCTTACATCACTCTTCATAATGATTGGTCTTCTTGTTAAATACATATTCCTCATCCTTTCCTTTATTTTTTTATGCTAAGTTATTATTTTTAAATTATTTCAGTTTGATAAAAACCTGTAATTTCTTTTACTGTTCTATGTCTTTCTCAATCTGTAATTATGTTATACCACTCTTGTTAGCACTCGTCAATAGTGAGTGCTAACAATTTCTGTGAATTCTTTGTGTC
>CAMKMR010000083.1 GCA_946413945.1 uncultured Lachnospiraceae bacterium
GGGAAGTGTTGAAAAAAATGGTGTTCTTGCACCGCTTATTGAGCTTGGAGCAGGATTTGATCCTCAGTATACAGGGCTTGAAAACATTTATCTTTATGGGGCCTGCCTTGGCTACAGCAGAAAATTCATTGATTCAAAATTGGATGAGATCATTGATTTTTCAGAACTTAGGGACTTTATAGATGTTCCATTAAAGAATTATTCTTCAGGTATGAAGACCAGGCTGGGCTTTGCTATAGCAACGATGGTTGAGCCGGATATTCTGATACTTGATGAAGTTCTTTCAGTCGGAGATGCAAAATTTAAGAAAAAGAGTGAGAAGAAGCTAATGTCTCTTTTGGATAAAGGAGTTACAGTGCTTTTTGTATCACATAATACGGATCAGGTCAGAAGAATCTGTAATAAGGCCATGATCCTTGATCACGGAAAGGTGATCAGTTTTGGGGAAGTTAATAAAATAGCAGATCAGTATACTGAAATGGTAGACAAATAGGGAGGTAAGGTATGAGTTTTGGAGAAATCTTAAAGATTATTTTTCTTGGGATAGTGGAAGGTGTAACAGAATGGCTGCCAATAAGCAGTACAGGACATATGCTTCTAGTAAATGAATTCCTTAAATTAAATGTTACTGAGGAATTTATGAATATGTTCCTTGTGGTGATCCAGCTGGGAGCTATAATGGCGGTAGTAGTCATTTATTGGAAGAGATTGTGGCCATTTAAAAAATCAGAAGTGACTGGCTCTGCTGTTGTAAAACGTTCAACTCTCCTTATGTGGGCAAAGGTTATCGTTGCTACCCTTCCGGTTGTTGTGATAGGACTTTTACTTGATGACATCATTGATAAATATCTTCATAATGCGGTTGTGATAGCTCTTACACTTATCGGTTATGGTGTATGGTTCATCTACATTGAAAACAATAACAAGAATAAAATTCCAAAAGTTGATAAGATGAAAAAACTTTCATATCTTGATGCGTTAAAGATAGGACTTTTTGAACTGCTTGCGATTATTCCTGGTACTTCAAGATCAGGAGCAACAATAATCGGAGGCCTTTCTATCGGCGTTTCAAGAAAGCTTGCTGCGGAATTTACTTTCTTTTTAGCGATACCGGCTATGTTTGGTGCCAGTGCGCTTAAGCTTATAAAATATGGCTTTAATTTTAAAGCATATGAATTCTTCGCACTGATACTTGGAATGGGCATTTCATTTATCGTTTCGATATTTGTGATCAAATTCCTTATGAAATATATAAAAACACATGATTTTAAAGTTTTTGGATATTACCGTATAGGCCTTGGAGTTTTAGTGCTCCTGGTATTCATGGTAAAATTACTTGTAAAATAATGTCGGGAAATTCTTGTTACAGATTATTTGGAGCTAGATATATTCCTGTTAAAAGGTTTTGTATATAAATTGTTAGTTATTGGATTAGTTAAATAAATGATACTTAGATTAGATAAATTACTTGCGGACGCAGGCCTTGGTACAAGGACTGAGGTAAAACAGATAATAAAAAAGCATAATGTAATGCTTAATGATGCAAAGGTTGTAAGACCGGAAACAAAAGTTGATACAGAGAAAGATATCCTTACAATTGATGGAAAGAGTATACTGCATGAGGAGTTTGAATATTTTATCCTGAACAAACCGGCAGGTATCATTTCAGCAGCGGAGGATAGAAAAGAAAAAACTGTAGTGGATCTGATCCAGGATAAAAAAAGAAGAGACCTTTTCCCTGTTGGAAGACTTGACAGGGATACAGAAGGACTGCTTATTATAACTAATGATGGAAAGATGGCTAACAGGCTTTTAAAGCCGGGAAAACATGTAGATAAAACTTACTATGCCATAGTTAAAGGATCTTTAGATAAGAACCTTATCAAGAAATTTAAAGACGGGATAGATATTGGGGATGAGACATTAACAAAGGAAGCTGACCTTGTGATAGTGGACTCTGCACCTTATATTTTAAATGAATCTGCTAGATCGGAAGCTGACATGACGGATTCTGACAGGGCATATTTAGATGCAGTGCATTATTTTGAGAAAAAAGGACTTGTTTTAGAGGACCATATGCTAGGAGAAAATAAGGTCACGGAGGTATTGCTTACCATAAGAGAAGGACGTTTTCATCAGGTAAAGAGAATGTTTGAAGCAGTCGGTTCAGAAGTATATTATCTGAAAAGAATAAGTATGGGACTCTTAAAACTACCGGACGATCTTTTAGTAGGACAGTATCGAAAGCTTACGGATGAAGAACTTGAGCTGCTAAGATAATTTAAGATACTAAGATGATTTGAAATACTAAGATACTTAGACAAATTAAAATACTAAGATAACTTAAACTGCTTAGATAATTTGAAATACTAAGACAATAAGATGATTTAAGCTGCTTAGTATGGATTAGGATGAAAGTTTACATAATATAAAAGAATATGAACAATAAGATAAAAGCCTTGACGCATGCAACTTACTATGATAATCTATACGTTGCGATGCCTTCGGGCTTTTATTTTTGTGCGTTAAACTAAAAATTCCCGTTAATGCATAAAAAGACAGGACCGAATTTCGCAAGGCAAAAGTTGTATAAAAATAAAAATACGGAGGTGACAGTTGTGCGCGTAAAGATTACATTGGCATGTCAGGATTGTAAACAGCGTAATTACAATATGACTAAGGATAAGAGACAGCACCCTGATAGAATGGAAACAAAGAAATATTGTCCATTCTGCAAGGCTCACACAATTCACAAGGAAACAAAATAGTCTAATTGGGAGATAAGCTATGTCAGAGAAAAAGGAGACAGCACCTGCTCTTAAAAAGAGTTGGTTAAAGTCAATTAAGGCAGAATTTGGAAAGATTACCTGGCCATCAAAAAAGCAGCTTATCAAGGAGACGGTATTAGTAGTCATAGTAGCAATTTTGCTTGGATTATTAATCTGTGGTGTTGACTATGTTATCGCACTTGGATTATCTAGTATATTTTAGTTAGGGGAAAAAGATGACAGAAGAAATGAATGAAAATGTAACAAGCATTGAAAACATTAATGCATCAGATGCCCCAGTATCTAAAAATATTAAGCAGGTAGGAGATAATGAGCCACATTGGTATGTAGTTCATACTTACTCTGGTTACGAAAACAAAGTCAAGACTGATATCGAGAAGACTATTGAAAACAGAAAGCTTCAGGATCAGATGTTCGAAGTAATGGTTCCATTACAGGAAGTAACTGAAATGAAGAACGGTGTTAAAAAGACTGTTTCTAGAAAACTCTTCCCTGGATACGTTCTGGTTCACATGATCAAAAACGATGTAACATGGTACGTTGTTAGAAATACACGTGGTGTTACAGGCTTCGTTGGACCTGGATCAGAGCCGGTACCACTTAGCGAAGAAGAGATGAAGAAGCTTGGCGTTAAGTCTGATGATATTGAAATTGATGTAGAGATTGGCGATTCAATCAAGGTAATCGCCGGTGCATGGGCAGATACAATCGGTGTTATTAAAGCTATCAATGCTGGTAAGCAGACAGTAACAATCGATATTGATATCTTTGGTCGTTCAACGGATGTTGAGATCGGCTTAGGTGATATTGAGAAATTGTAACATTACGTGGAAGGGAATAACCCGTTAATACCACATTTAGGAGGTACGCTAAAATGGCGAAGAAAGTAACAGGATACATTAAATTACAGATACCTGCAGGTAAGGCAACTCCTGCACCACCTGTTGGACCAGCTCTCGGTCAGCACGGTGTTAATATCGTAGAATTCACAAAGCAGTTCAATGCAAAGACAGCTGATCAGGGAGATCTTATTATCCCAGTTGTTATCACTGTTTATGCTGATAGAAGCTTCAGCTTCATCACAAAGACTCCTCCAGCTGCAGTACTTATCAAGAAGGCTGCTAAGCTTACAAAAGCTTCTGGAGAACCAAACAAGAAGAAAGTCGCTAAGATTACAAAGGCTCAGGTTGAGGAAATTGCTAAGACAAAGCTTCCAGACCTTAACGCTGCAAACCTCGAGGCTGCTATGAGCATGATCGCAGGTACAGCACGTTCAATGGGTGTTGAAGTAGTAGACTAATTCACAGTGAATAATAATTAATTGGTGGAAGGAGGTCGCTCCTCCGATAAGACCACAGGAGGTTTATTTAATGAAAAAAGGTAAGAGATATATCGAAGCTGCAAAGCTCGTAGAAAAGACAAAGTTATATGACCTTGATGAGGCTGTATCAGTTATCAAGAAGGTAGCCAGCGCTAAGTTCGATGAGACAGTTGAAGCTCACGTTAAGCTTGGTGTTGATGGACGTCACGCAGATCAGCAGGTTCGTGGAGCCGTTGTTCTTCCTCACGGAACAGGTAAGGAAGTTAAGGTTCTCGTATTTGCTAAGGGAAACAAGGTTGACGAGGCACTTGCTGCAGGAGCAGATTATGCTGGTGGCGATGAGCTCGTTCCAAAGATCCAGAATGATGGTTGGTTAGACTTCGACGTAGTTATTGCTACACCTGATATGATGGGTGTTGTAGGACGTTTAGGACGTGTACTTGGACCTAAGGGATTAATGCCAAACCCTAAGGCTGGTACAGTTACAATGGACGTTGCTAAGGCAATCGCTGACGTTAAAGCAGGTAAGATCGAGTACAGACTTGACAAGGCAAACATTATCCACGTGCCAGTAGGAAAGGCTTCATTCGAAGAAGCTCAGATCGCGGACAACTTTAAAGCCTTAATGGATGCTATTGTAAAGGCTAAGCCAGCTGCTGCAAAGGGTCAGTATTTAAGAAGTGTAACAATCGCTTCTACAATGGGACCTGGAATCAAGCTTAATCCACAGAAGTTTATGGATGTTGCTGTTTCAACAGAAGAGTAATATAGCATTTGATAAAAAAAGGGAGTGCGTAAGCACTCCTTTTTTAAGTTTGCGCGCCATTGCGCTCTAACGGGTGTAAGTCCCAAACACGCCCAGATAGTGGGAAGTGTATAGCCGAACAGCAAGGGTGTCCAACGTGAGATGGGGAATTTGACATCTAATTCTTGGATATTGAAAAAATTATCAGAATTTAGTACAATATGACCATGAATGCACTGTAAAAACTATAAAAATCATTGAATTTGTCTATTTATTTAAAAGGGGGGCGTAAAATGGCGAAAACAAAAATTCAGGAAGCGGTGCTAAGTCTTATAAATGAGACACTTCCGGAACTTGATAATGTGGACACTACAAAGGATATAATTGCAGAATATGGTATTAATTCCATTTCTATCATTAAGCTGATAGTATCCTGCGAAAAAATGTTCAATGTGAGTTTTTCAGACTATGAACTGGATATAGCTGAATACAGAACTTTTGATGATCTTATTGACAAAGTAAGAGGAAAATTAGAAGAAAGTGAAGCTTAATAGACTTGGAGGGGTGTTAGATGGAAGACAAGAAAAGATTACCAGTAACGAAAAATCCACTGATAACTTCATGGCAGTGGCATGCTACACTGTTTTCAATACTTTCAGAGGATGAAAATGCAAAGAAGTGGATATATAGCAATTATATCCAGTTAAGATGCTTCAGAGTTGAAGAGATATTTACAGGGGATGAGATCATGTTTGCCGACATGCTTCCTGGAACAAGCTCATTAAAGCAGTGTCCTTATCTGGTTACATCGCTTATGACCAAATCTCAGATTGAAAGCTATTGTGGAGATATCATCGATTTTGTGATAAAGACTATAGATTTAGGCGGATATGTATATGGGGTTTTTGATGAAGCCAAGATCTTATGCGATTATCAGGTTGATTATAAATTTCCTCATGAATTATTTATTTACGGATATAACCGTGATAAAAAGTATTTCTATACGGGCGATTTTACATTTAAGGAAAGATATTCTCATAATACGGTATCATTTGACGATCTCAGAAGAGGCTTTGAAGCTATATCTGCAGAAGAAGATCATATGTTTAAGTTTGACTATAAGGGTCTTCGCGGACTTTATGTAATATTTAAAAATACTGATTTCCCTGTATATGAGTTAGATGTTGATTTCATTAAGGATTCATTACGTGAATATCTTAATTCTGTTGATACAAAAGAAAGATATAGAATGTTTAGAAATATTCACGAAGGAACAACTTATGGAATAAATTGTTATGACAAGATATATGAAAGAGTAATGGAGCAGGTTAATGAGGAAGAACCTGATTTTGATGTCAGGGCAATACACGTGCTCTATGATCATAAGAAGCTTATGTATGACAGGATAAAATATCTTATGGATAATGATTATCTTAAATATGATCAGGAGCTTCTTAATAATTATCAGCTGGTAGTAAAAAATATGCTGACGGCAAGGAATCTTCTTATTAAGTTATCTATAACAGAAGATATGACTGATGCCGTAAGATTTAAGATGTATTTTGATATAGCGAAAGAAAAGGAAGCCAGCGTTTTATTTGAAATTCTTGCAAAACTTGATAATAAGTAAGACGTTACGATTTTTTTTGCAGTGGGGAAGCTGGGGATTCTGACCGTCGGAGTCCTCAGCTTTTTAACTATGCAGACGAGCAAAAAGTTAGGCAGTAGAACGGTTTTTATGAAATTATATATTTATAAGATTGATAAAGAATATATTAAAACTAAATATCCCCAGATAAGGGAACTTCTATCTGACTGGAGAAAAGAAAAGCTGGATAAGTTAAAAATGGAAGATGCACGTGTAACATCAGCTGCAGCAGGACTCTTGGTTCAGTATGCTTTAAAAGATTCATTTGGAATTGAAAAAAGGGATCTGGATATAAAGTTTAATGAGATGGGGAAGCCTTATTTTAACGACTGCTTTTTTAATATCACTCATTCCGGGGATTACGCAGTGGTTCTTACAGATGATAAAGAATGTGGAGTTGATATTGAAACTAAGTCTGATAAGAATCTTGCTATCACAAGAAGAATTTTATCAGACAGCGAAAGATGCTATGTGGAATCTTTTAAAGAAGAAGAAAAGCAGCTGGCTTTTAGAAAAGTCTGGACTATGAAAGAAGCATATTTAAAATGTATCGGGACAGGTATAAGTATACCTTTAAAGTCTTTTTCTGTAATGCCTGAGGAATGCGTTGTAAGGACGAATGAAGGAGAAGATATTTATTTAAAAACTTTTTCAAAAGAGCCGGAAAAGTATATTATTGGAATTGCTTCAAAAAAAGATAACTTTAAGCTTGACATAGACTATATAGAAAGTATATAATGTCAAATGTTGCTAGTGAAATAGTGAGCGTGTTTAGCTCAGCTGGATAGAGCGTTTGACTACGGATCAAAAGGCCGGGGGTTCGAATCCTCTAACACGCACGAAGAGATACGGATTTTTCGTATCTCTTTTTTTGTGCGAAGTTGAGCCAAAGTCATATATGCGGAGCATCCCTCACATACAGGGGCAAGGCATCGTATTTATACGAAATGCCTTGCCCCTG
>CAMKMR010000084.1 GCA_946413945.1 uncultured Lachnospiraceae bacterium
TGCGGCTCCGACTGCTGCAGTGAACATAACCGCGGTAGCTATAAGTGCAAACTTCTGACTGCTTAAGTAATCCTTAACGGTCTTGTTGCTCTTTCTGACTACTATCTCTTCAGCTGCGGCTATTTCCTCGTCGGTTCCGATCCTGTCAATGTTATTTAATGTTTCATCAAGTATATCGTTCAGCACCTGTATTGTATCTGAATCGTTGGCTGCATTAAGGGCATTACGGGCAGCTATGAGTCTGAAATACAAATGCTCAGATTCGCTTGTAAAAATTTCATCTACAGTCATTTTGTAATCCGCCTTTCTCTAGCTTAATGTTTTGCCTCTTCTTCCCTGATCCTTACATCTATTTCCCGCATTGAATCTTCAATGTCTTTAATCTTCTTGTTTGCAACCGCTCTTCTGTCATCTACATCCTTGCTGCGGTCCTTAAGTACCTGCATACTTTCTTTCTTTGCTGCGATAACCGATTGATTTTCCTCGATAGTCTCATTGATAGCTGCCAGATCCTTATCGAACTTTTCCTTTACCTTCTGGTGTTCTTCAATGGTAGCCTTGCTGTTTATCTGAGCTATCTCGAACTGATTCTTAATAGAATCGAGCTCCTTCTCTGCATTCTCTCTGTCTTCGGTCTTCTGCTTGTAAAGAAGTGCTTTCTTTTTGTTGCCCGAAGCTGCCTTCTCGCGGAATATCGCTTCAATCTCTCCGGCTATCTCAACTGCAGCAAATGCGGTCCTTAAATCATCCTTTAACTTAAGAAGTCTCTTCTTTTCAGTCTGCTCTTTGTATGAATATCTGTTTTCAGACTCCTGAGCCTGTGCCTCGAGATCCTTCTTTTTGCCCTGTGCATTGAACAGTACTGCATTAACCTGATTTTCGACCTGAAGGAACTGGGTACGCTCTAAATCGTACTGCTTTTCGATCTCGGCCTTTTCCATCATGCACTCATTGATCTCTGCCGCAACCTCAGCTCTTTCCTGGATGAGCTTCTCTTTTTCAGCCTTAAGCTGGCCGACTGCTACATCCTCGTAATTCCTCAGTTCTTCCGCATGCTTCTTTAACTGCTGATGGCGCTTTTCTTCTTCAAGTCTCTGGAGCTGCTCTTCTTCACGCCTGCGCTCTTCACGCTGTCTTAATTCGTCACGTCTCTGCTTTTCTGCCAGACGTTCTGCTTCAACGCTCTCTGCTTTTGCAGTAGCGCTCTTTTCTGCGTCCTTTATAGCGTTTGCAGCGGATGTATCACCCTTTGCCGCTATCGCACGCTCTATCTCATACTGAGCTGCTGCAGCCTTGGCTGCTGCAATTCTCTCAGCTTCCTTTGACTTAGCCTCTTCTGAAGCACGCTCTGCAGCTGCTGCTTTGGCTGCTGCGATCCTCTGCTCTTCTTCAGCTCTGGCTGCTTCTGCAGCTTTCTGTGCCTGTGCCTTGGCTGCTGCGATCCTCTCGGCTTCCTTAGCCTCTCTCTCTGCCTCTTCTCTTTCAGCACGCTCTCTTGCTTCACGTGCCTGAGCTTCTCTTTCAGCGGCCTCTTTAGCTGCTTTCTCTGCAGCTTCCTTTTCGAGTCTTTCTCTTTCGGCTGCTTCCTTAGCTGCCTTCTCAGCTGCTTCTCTTTCAGCCTTAGCCTTTTCTTCAGCTTCCTTGGCTGCGCGCTCTGCTGCTGCCTTGGCTGCTCTCTCTATAGCCATCCTCTCGGCTGCTGCCTTTTCCTTAGCTGCCTTTTCTGCGGCTGCTCTTTCTTCGGCTTCTTTTTCTTCCTTGGCTATCCTTGCCGCATCGGCCTTAGCCTTTTCCTCAGCCTCTTTAGCAAGTCTTATGGACTCTTCCTTAGCCTTTTCTTCAGCTTCCTTGGCTGCACGCTCTATCTCGAGCTTTTCTTTCTCAGCCTTTTCTATCTCTAATCTTGCTGCTTCTTCTCTTGCCTTATCCGAAGCTATCTTTCTGGCTGCTTCTACCTTGGCAAGTGTAGCAAGTCTTTCTTCCTCAGCTGCTTTTCTTTCAGCCTCTTCCTTTGCTTTGCGCTCTTCTTCTGCCTTTCTTTCTTCCTCAGCCTTACGTGCTGCCTCTTCGGCTGCTTTGCGCTCTTCCTCTGCTTTTCTTAAGCGCTCTTCCTCAGCCTTACGTGCTGCTTCCTCAGCTGCCTTACGCTCTTCCTCTTCTTTTCTTAAGCGCTCTTCTTCTGCCTTGCGGGCTGCTTCCTCGGCTGCCCTGCGCTCTTCCTCTTCTCTGGCCTTGCGTTCTGCTTCTTCCTTGGCCCTACGCTCTTCTTCTGCCTTGCGGGCTGCTTCTTCAGCTGCTTTACGCTCTGCTTCTTCTCTGGCCTTGCGCTCTTCCTCTGCCCTGCGGGCTGCTTCCTCAGCTGCCTTGGCTGCCTCTGCTTCCCTGGCCTTACGCTCCTCTTCTTCCTTCTGCTTGTTTACTCTTTCAGCCTCAGCTGCCTCGTTGCCTGCCCATGTAATGGTATCCAGCCATGCAACTACGGTGCTGTCCATGCTTTCTGTCGAATATTTGTTGTTAAAAATTACACGTAACTTTAATACACGTCCGTTCAGCTCCAAATACACATAGTAATTGCAGCACATGGACGACATAACACGTCTAATAAAACCGCCTGTAATTTTTCCAAAAGAATATTCCTTAAGGGAAAGTTTTGATTTGTTAACACCGCCGCTGACCATGTCATCATAAACTTCCTTGGCAAGATCATAACCGGTCTTTCCGCTTGTATTGTCATTACCGTTATGAAGCAGCTCTATGGGCTTTTCCTCATCTGCATCGGCAAGCACAAAGTCAGCCTTCTCGTTTTCGCTCGGAATCCAAGCAAGGAAGTCCCTGCCCTGTCCGTTGGCGCTGACTGACTGAAGATTTACCTTGAAACCGTCAGGGATGATAATACGGTATCCGGATCCGAAGACAACGTTCTTGTCCTTAAAGGTAAACTCTGCCACCTCGTTCTCATCCATCATTTCGCCGAGTGAATCCTGGAATGAGTTAAGTGCCCTTAAGAGATCTCCCAAAGACTTTCCTGATTCCTTACCGTTCTTCTCAGCGGCCTGATTGTCTGCTCTGTCCATACTTAACCTCCATAGCTGTTTTTTTGTACAGCATAAACCCCAATAACAGGAGAAAAAGACAATTTTTCCCCTATTCTGTAATATTATACTCTTAATTTTCTATAAAATCAACAAAAATCAAGCATTTTCTTCAATTTTCTTCCTGCCTTCAAGGAAAAACCACAAAACTCCCGTGACCACCGGTACCGCAAATGCCAAAACCATACTGTTTTGAACGCTTTCCGGGAACAGTGCAAGCACATAATTCATGCCGTTGAATACCGCATGGAACAGCATGGATGCGATGATCGACTTATATTTATATGCAAGATATGCCATAAATACACCCAGTATAGCCGCATAAATGCCCTGGACTATATTCAGGTGGAAGATTCCGAAATACAAAGCACTGATAAGTATCGCAATGACCGGTGCCATGTTTTTCTTCAGGTTCGTTAATATCAGGCCTCTCATAATACACTCTTCGTTTATGGGAGCCATGATAACCGTAAGGATTATAACCTTCCAGTCGCTCTCTTCTATGCCCAGGTCTGAGATCAGTTTATTGTATTCCTCAATGATTGATGGACTGATCATCTCGACAATTATCAGAACGAAATTTGTAAGATAAAAGAGACATATCGCCGAAAGTACAATGCCTCCGACGGTCCTTAAGTTAAAAATCCTTTTACATGTCTTCTTTAATTCCTTAAATCCAAATCCCCTGCAGTAAGCAAAACGATACCAGATCACAGCCACTATCAGTGACACGAGAGTCGCTATAATGGTTAGGCCTATCGAATCGATTGAGCCCATCATGGCATTGTACAGCTCGCTCTCATCCATGCTGGCACCGCTCTGTTTTGCATCAACAACGGTTTTGAAGGCGCCTGCCATGATAAAGGGTATCATGACAACTACCTGGATGGCTAAAAATGCCAGCATTATCAAAAATGTCAGCAATATGGACTTTACCGGATTGGGACCGCCTTCCTTGTACTGTTTGGGTATATATCGCTCTTCCTGTACAGACGGCATCTGTCCTTCAGGTCCATACTCTGTATTCATATTTTGTGTTTCATTCATTAACCTTAAAACTCCTAAAAAGCTAAAACGTTTTATTGCTCTTCTTCGTCAACTTCTTCTGTTTCTTCCTGTGCGGGCTCCCTGGTACTGAAAAGTGCCTCAACGAATGAATGAGGATCAAACTTCTGCAGATCGTCTATATGCTCGCCCACACCGATGTATTTCACAGGAATGCCAAGCTCCTTCTGGATAGCTACGGCTATACCGCCTTTAGCTGTACCGTCAAGCTTGGTAATGATAATACCTGTGATATCAGCAACTTCACTAAACTGCTTAGCCTGTGCCAATGCGTTCTGACCCGTTGTACCGTCAAGTACTACAAGTGTCTCACGATAGCAGTCGGGATATTCCCTGTCAACTACCCTGTTGATCTTTTTTAACTCATCCATCAGATTTTTCTTGTTATGGAGACGTCCGGCTGTATCACATAGCAGGATATCCGTTTTTCTGGACTTTGCAGCCGATACGGCATCAAAAACTACCGCAGCGGGGTCAGAGCCCTCTGACTGCGCTATGATCTCAACGCCTGCCCTGTTTGTCCATTCGGTAAGCTGTTCGATGGCTGCTGCCCTGAAGGTATCTGCAGCTGCCACAAGTACCTTCTTGCCCATGCCTTTCAGCTGGCCTGCGAGTTTTCCTATGGATGTGGTCTTTCCTACACCGTTTACACCGATGACCATAACTACCGACTTACGGTTTTCAAACTCATAAGCATCCTCCGGTACCGACATCTGCTCTTCGATACTGTCGATAAGCAACTGCCTGCACTCCTCGGGCTTTTTGATCTTGTTTTCCTTAACCTTTTCCTTTAAGTTTTCGACTATCGCCTCGGTAGCGTTTATGCCGAGATCCGCCATAATGAGCGTCTCTTCAAGCTCCTCGTAAAACTCATCATCTATTGAGGAAAATGCACTGAAAATACTGCTAAGTCCGCTGGCAATGCTCTTTCTGGTCTTGCTTAATCCTGAAAATAATCTGCTAAATAAACCCATAATGTACCCCTTTTACATAACTATATCAAAAACTTTTTATAGATCAGCCTTTATTTATCCAGGTCATCCTCAATGAGGCTAACGGATACAAGCGTTGATACACCCTTCTCCTGCATGGTGATACCGTAGAGCATATCTGCGCTCGCCATGGTACCGCGTCTGTGAGTGATAACTATAAACTGTGAATTCTTGGTCAGCTTATGCAGATAGCTTGCATAACGCTTAACGTTTGAATCGTCAAGAGCCGCCTCTATCTCGTCAAGCAGACAGAACGGTGAGGGCTTTAAGTTCTGGATGGCAAACAAAAGGCTTATAGCTGTCAGAGCCTTCTCTCCACCTGAAAGCTGCATCATATTCTGCAGTTTCTTTCCCGGCGGCTGAGCTATGATCCTGATGCCTGCCTCTAAAACATCCTCATCCTCGATAAGCTCCAGTTCTCCTTTACCTCCGCCGAAAAGCTCCCTGAATACTACGTTAAACTCCTGTCTTATCAGCTCAAAGCGCTCAGCGAACTGCTTTCTCATGGCTTCGTCAAGTTCCTTAATGATAGCCTCTATCTTCACCTTCGATTCTGATAAATCGTTTCTCTGACCGGTAAGCAGTCCGTATCTTTCGGAAACGTTCTTGAACTCTTCTATGGCATTGACATTTACGTCACCGAGTTTTTTAATGCTCTGGCGGCATTCGTTAATGTCTTTTCTGGCAGTTGAAGCCTTGAAGTTTTCATCCCTGTACTCTTCCGCAGTAGATACCGAAAGCTGATACTCCTCCCACATGTAGGTCACTGCGGCATCAAGGATTTCCTCCAGTTTATCCCTCTGTGTAGAGAGTCTCATTGCCTCTTTTTCGAGATTTGTGATCTGCTTGGTAAGCTCTGACCATGAATTAAAGAACTCCTTGTGATCATGATTGATCTTTTCCTTCTTTGAGGACTGTTCTTCAATCTGTTCCAGTAATTTAGCGGCCTTTTCCTTATTGTCCTCAATAAAGTTCTTTAAATCTGCGGCCTGCTCTTTCTTTACCTTTAGTTCGTTCTCTGACTCCAGAGCACCGGTCTTTATACGCTCGCGGTCGCCCTTTAATCTCTCTATCTCAGAGTCCACACGGTTAATGTTTTCTTTGGTGTAGCTTACTGCCTGCTCGATATTTGCAAAATCAACGGAATACTTGGATACAAGCTCCAAGGCCTTTTCTTCCTCAGACTTCTTTTCCTGTATACCGGCATTCGCACTTTCTATCTTGGAGTCAAACTCCTTATGCTTCTCATCGTTTGCATTCAGGCTCTGTTTCTCTCGCTCAATATCTTTCTTTAACTGAGCCGATTTCTGTTCAAGTTCAACTGTCTCAGTTTTATACCCTGCGATCCTGTTTTTAATGTCTTCTACATTTTTCCTTGAAGCCTTTAACTCCAGATCGGCAGTATTCTGCTCTACATAAGCTCCGTTTAAGACCTTATTTATCTCTGCTAGAGATTCTGCCGCAGCTCTGCCTTTTTCCGCTGTCTCGCTGTTTTCCTTCTTAAGGGCTTCAAGCTCCTGATGCTTCTTTTCCATCAGTTCCTCGAGCTCTTCAATCTCCCTCTTTCTGCCCAGGAGATTACCCTTAGACCTGTAAGCACCGCCGGCAATGGATCCGCCGGGTGATAAGAGTTCACCCTCCAATGTTACAAGTCTTGTATTATAATCATATTTCCTTGCTATCTTTAAAGCATTGTCCACATTGTCAACTACGACAAAGCTTTTTAACAGATGTCTTACTATACCTGAATATTTCTCGTCAGCGGTAACCAGGGAAGCTGCATCGCCTATTACGCCCTTTTCGTCAAAGACGCCCGATTCGACCTTACCCCTTGATCCGTCACCTATAGAGGTTATGGGCAGGAAGGTAGCACGGCCGAGCTTTTCACGCTTTAAATACTCGATAACATCCTTCGCGGTTTTCTCATCTTCTGTAACAACATGCTGGATGCTGGCACCAAGTGCGGTTTCCACAGCGGTTTCATACTCCTTTGAGGTTGAAAACAGATCTGCTACAACACCGCAGATGCCGGGAAAACTGTCCTTTTTCTCCATCACCTTCTTTACGGGTGCGGAGTACCCGTCATATCTTTCGGAAATCTGTTTTAAAGCCTCAGCCTTCGAGCTTAAACCCAGATATTCCTGATTTGTTCTTTCAAGTTTTTGCTGAATCGTTTTACGGGATCTGTCAAGGTCGATTATCCTGCCTTCCAAAACAGATGCTTCGCCTTCTTTTTCCCTGATCTTTGCACTTATCTCATTGTACTTTTTCTCAT
>CAMKMR010000085.1 GCA_946413945.1 uncultured Lachnospiraceae bacterium
GAACAGACAGTGGCTCTGATGATGGAAATGACACTAGCCGAACAGACAGTGGCTCAAATAATGCAAATGCAAATATCGGATCAGAAAATACGACAGCCCGTGAGGCAGATATTATAGAACCAGAAGATTCAAATGTTACTACGGATGCTACAGATGGTGTTATCACTTATACAGCTGATAAGATAACTACTGATACCACCTTTATGGGAAAAGATATGGTATATGCATCCATATATAATCTTATGATGGATCCTATAACTCATACAAATGAAATAGTAAAAATAAAAGGTGTTTATGTAAATCAATATGATGAAACAACAGAAAAGTATTATCATTTCTGTCTGATAAAGGATGCTATGGCCTGCTGTCAGCAGGGGATGGAATTTGTATGGGATGATGGTTCAAGGATTTATCCTGATGAATATCCGGAAGTAGGCACAGAGATAATAATAACCGGTAGATTTGAAACCTATAAGGATTCACCGGATGCAGAACTTACTTTTTGCCGTTTAGGAGACGCGGTACTCGAAGTTGTAGATTAAATAAAATCTTTAAAAAAAGACTTTAATGAGGTATAATTTATCTGTATTTTATTAGAGTCTTTTTTTATTTTGGCGGTTTAAATTATATTAGTTTGGATAATATTTTTTACGTAATTTCTATACTTTTAATTTTTTATTTATAGTTCATATTATATGGAAAAAGAGAGTTTGGGGTTGATTCACTTGCAAGGGGAAAGCAAGAATTAGTGTTGGGAAATCTCAAGAGTATAATTTTTTGAAAGAATACTTTGGAGGATTACATTTTGCATTCTATTAGGCTTAGATTGATAGGGATGGTAACGGGAATCGTTCTTATCATATCGATTTTCTTAGGGGTTCTAAATATCATATCGATCAATCAATTTGAAATTAATGAGGCCGCGATGTCTCTTAATCTGCTTGCTTTTGAAAATGGTGAGGATATTGATATGCTTCTTACCAGGACAGAAGATGTGGCTAAGTATGCGGCGAGCACCATAGAGCATTATCTTGATAGTCCGAAGGATATTCAGGACGAGAAGATAAGAAATAATTTAAAGGAATACATAGCGCAGACTTTTTCTAATGCCGCAGAAAACATAGAAGGGGTAGATACATTTTATATTCATTTTAATGAGAATCTGGTAGAAAATGATGGCTTCTGGTATAGGAAAAACAAGGAAAAAGGCGAATATGAAGCCATTAAGATCGTAAATGTTCCTTTGTATGGTGAAAAAGAGGAAGGAAGAACTGCCTGGTATTATAAGCCTATAAAAGAAAAAAAGGCTGTCTGGCTGTTACCATATCTTAATGAGAATATCAATGTTTATATGATCTCTTATTGTGTTCCTGTTTATGTTAAGGGGAAGTTTGTAGCCGTGGTTGGCATAGATATTGATTTTTCTACGATAAGAGAGATGGTTAAAAAGATAAAAGTTAACAAGACAGGTTATGCTTATATATCTTCAGGAGAGCTGGGATTGGTATATTATCATCCTGAACTGCCGGCAGGTATAAGAGGCGCAGGACATGACATTGAAATAACAGGAAATGAATACCTGCTGGACTATGAAGCCACGAATCAGTCTTTGATAACATATACATATCGGGGTGAAAAGAAGACTGCTGCTTTTACCACTCTTAGAAACGGCATGAGGCTCGTTATCACTGCACCGTCAAAAGAAACATTTGCAGGTAGAAAAAAGGCTATTAAAGAGGCTTTGTTAATTGGAACATTTGCCTTCCTTATTGCATTTGTTATAGCAGTATCGGCGTCTGAACATATTATAAGCCCTCTTCTTAAGCTGACCGAGGCTGCCAGAAAAATCCAGGAAGGGGATTTTGATATTAAGAT
The DNA here is from genome assembly GCA_946413945.1 of uncultured Lachnospiraceae bacterium. Classification (GTDB taxonomy): domain Bacteria; phylum Bacillota; class Clostridia; order Lachnospirales; family Lachnospiraceae; genus Eubacterium_Q. The sequence goes on from CAMKMR010000085.1 coordinate 1,876, forward strand.
CGAAAAAGAATATGACGATGAGATTGGTGACTTAGCGGATGCTCTTAATATTTCCCTTCAAAAGATAAATGAATCTATGACTACGATCAGCGATATGGCTTATCATGATGAGCTAACGGGACTGAAAAACCATACTGCTTATGAAAAAAAAGTTAGAAGCTGTGAGGAAAATATTAAGAATGATACAGCTGAATTTGCGGTTATTATGATAGATATGAACGGTCTTAAATTTGTAAATGATACTTTTGGCCATTCAAGAGGTGATGAGGCTATTAAACTTTTGGGTAAGCTGATCTGTGAGGTCTTTAGTCATAGTTCTGTTTACAGGATTGGAGGAGATGAGTTTGCAGTTATAGCGGAAAAAGGAGATCTAGAAGATTTAGATGAGCTGTTAAACAAACTAAAACCATATCAGAAACAAAGGGATTTAGAAGTTGAGGAACCATGGACAGAGATATCACTTGCGGTAGGGGCGGCAAGATACGAGAAAGCTAAAGACAGGGATTTTACATCAGTATTTATAAGAGCTGATCAGGAAATGTATAAGAATAAAAAAGCAATAAAAGCTGGGAGATGATTCCCAGCTTTTATTGCTTTTTTAGTGTGAAATGTCTTCGGGCAGGATGTCACCGGTAATCTTATGATATGCGGCTCTCTCACTGCTATCCAGTAACTGGCGTAATTTCGCTGCAATGTTATCAGGGGTGTCATTCATTCCGTTTAAAACCCATTCTGTAAGAACACCGCATACTCCGTAGGCGAAGAAACGGGCGAAAAATCTTCTGTCTTCAGAATTGACTATATTTCTTTCGTCCAGATCCTTTATTGCATCTTCAAAGAGAGCTTCGGCTTCATCTAGAAAAAAGCTTAAAAGATAGTTGTTTGCATGACTAATGGTATTGATGCAGAACTGGGATTCTATCTGCATTTTCTTTAGAACATCTACTATTCGAGCATCCCAGTTGGAAAAATTTACATTTGTCATGTAAGGTTCGATGAATTCGGTCTTATAGATATATTTAAGAAGCTGATTTTTATCACTAAAATGATAGTAAAAGGTCTGTCGGTTAACCCCGCAATTATCGGTGATATCACCTACAGAAATCTTATCAAAGCGTTTTTGGTTAGTCAGATCCTTAAGGCTTTTGCCTAAGGCTTTTTTTGTTAGTCTTGATTCAGCCATGATTGCCTCCTAGTTAGTAAATACAAGTGTTATTTTATATAGCAATGTGATAAAATTCAAGGGAAGAGTGTGAAAAAAACATCACATCAGGTGACGCAAGCTAAATGCGGAAGATATACAATTTGCTTTATTTAAGGGAGATTTAAGGTATGCAGTTTACTATTGTTTTTGTGATCGGATTTGTGGCGGTGATAATATTTGCAGTATATCAGGCGATCGGGGCTCATGCTCAGAAGCTTGACCAGCAAGCAAGAGATTCGGGAAGTGCTATAGATACTTGTCTTTGGGATATAAATTTTTCTATCGATAAGATAGTAAAGATAATTGAAGTGGCAGGAAAAGCAATTAATGATGAAGAAATTCTGAAAACAGTTGATATTGGACTGGGGATGAACGCTTCAAGACAGACTCTTTGTTATGTAATGATCAGTAAAAGACTTAAAGCGATCACAGCTTTTATAGATGAAGATGGAGATTTGAAAAACAATGCTGAGATTGAAGGGTTATTTAAGAAGATTGAAGGCTTTAAAAAAGAAATGCTGGCTTATTCTTTAAAATATAATAAGAGAGCAGCCAGTCTTAATTCATATATAGAGAAGCCATTTATAAGCTTTATCTCAGAAAGAAAAAGAGTCAGTGCAAGAAATATGTTCACAATGGTCAGAGAGGATGGCGTAAATTGAGAATACTTGTAGTTGAAGATGAAAAAAGACTAGCAGAAACTATAGCGGATCTGATTGAAGATACCGGGGATATAGTTGATGTGGATAATGACGGAGAAGATGGTTATTATGATGCGGCATCAGGAATATATGATGCCATAGTTTTAGATGTGATGCTGCCTCATATGGATGGATTTGAAATCTTGAAAAAAATAAGAAGCGAGGGCGTAACAAGCCCAGTGCTTATGCTCACAGCAAGAACCCAGTTAAATGACAGGGTTACAGGTCTTGACCTGGGTGCGGATTATTATCTGACAAAGCCTTTTGAAAATGAAGAATTACTAGCAGCGCTTCATGCAATAATGAGAAGAAAATCTTCAGATATGATCCCTGAAAATGTTACTTTCGGCGATCTTACTCTTTATCCTTCAAGTGCTGAGCTTTCAGCAAATGGAAAGGCGATAAAGCTTAATTCCAAGGAATTTGACCTGATGCGTTATCTTATGATAAATGGAACTAATATCATTTCTAAAGAAACCATAATAAATAAGATCTGGGGTTATGATTCAGATGCAGGAGATAATAACGTTGAGGCCTACATTTCATTTTTAAGAAGAAAGTTAGACAGTCTTAAATCTAATGTGGCTATAACTGTTATCAGAAAGATGGGCTATCATTTAGAGGTAAAGGATTGATAATGAAAAAAAGTAAAAATCCCATAATCAGAAGATTAAAGATAAAATTTGTTTCTATAATGATGCTGATCGTTGTCTTATTTCTTCTCTCAATATTTGGAGTTCAGTATTTTTCCCAGAAAAAAGACTTTCAGCAGGAAAGAGAAAGAGCGCTGAATAATTCGCTTAGAGATTCATATTTTTTTACGGAAAGCATCATATATGATGATCTAGAAGAGTTTGGTCTTCCGGGAGATATAAATGGAAATGAATCTGACGCGGGAAAAAAACTTGGAAAAGCTTTTGGAAAGGGCGATAGAACCGCAACTTTGGTAGTTGTTCTTACAAAGGATGGTTCTCTTATCATCAAGAAAAATAATATATTCTATCTGTCGGATGAGGATATAGAACAGATAGTAAAGGCAACTTATGGAATAGAAGAAAGCACTGTGTACGTTTCTGACTTTGAACTTGCCTTTAAGGTGGAAGAAAGCGATACTGGCAATAAGCTTATCGCATTTGCTGATATTTCCACAGAAAATTCCATACTTAAGAGGACTTTAGAGAATGCAGGCTGGATAAGTGCGACAGTAATAATTGTCATGTTTATCATTGCTCTTCTTCTTTCTAAATGGGTTACCGACCCGGTTGAAAAAGCCTGGAATGATCAAAAGAGATTTATAGCGGATGCTTCTCATGAGCTTAAGACACCCCTTACAGTTATCATGTCCAGCACAGATATGGCGATCAAGTCCCTTAAAAAAGATGAGGACAAAAACAGCAGAAATTTAAGGCGCCTTGACAATGTTCGTTTTGAGGCGGAAAGGATGAAGGAGCTGGTACTTGAACTCTTGGAAGTAGCCAGAGGTGACCTCGAAAGTAAGAAAGAAAAAGAAGAGATAGCTATCAGTGAAATGATAGAAGATACTGTACTTTCCTGGGAAGCATCATTTTATGAAAATAAAAAAAATATTCAGGCAGATATAGAAAAAGATTTAAAGATAAAGGGCGATATATCAAAGATAAGAAGACTTATAGATATTCTTATTGACAATGCCCTTAAATACAGTAGGGAAAAAACAGACATTTTAGTAGAACTAAAAAAATATAAAGCAGTGGGCAAAAAAGAAGGGATTCTTATCAAAGTTGAGGATAAGGGTGAGCCAATAAGTGAAAAAGACATTGATCATCTCTTTGACAGATTTTACAGAGCGGACGCTTCTAGAGAGGAAATACCCGGTTATGGACTGGGGCTTTCTATTGCAGAAAGCACAGTAAGAAGCCATGGAGGAAAAATCTGGGCAGAGACAGATGGAAAAGATACAAATAGATTTTTTGTTTATTTACCTTCTTAATGTTTACATAAATAATTTTATACGATATAATTAAATATTGGAGTGGTGCAGAAATACTGCATTATATCTTTTTTAGTAATTTTGGAGGCGGAAAATGATAAAGAAGAGATTGTTCAAAGCAACAGTTGCAGTTGCTTTAGCTGTATCTATTATTCTTCCATCAGGTTATAGTGATTATAATAACGGTTTATCTACTGTACATGCAGATGACTTAGAAGATGCAAAGAAAGCTAAGGAAGAAGCGGAAGCAAAGAAGGCAGAAGCAGAAGCTAAGCTGACAGAGTTAAATAAAAGTGCTGCGGATACACAGAGCGCTATAGAAGAACTTGATTCTGAGATTGGAGAATATTCTTCAAAAATCTTAGAACTTACTGAAGAGCAGAACAAGTTACAGACTCAGATTTCTATTACAGAATTAAAACTACAGAATGCTCATATCTTAGAGACTAATCAGTATGCATCAATGAAAAAACGTATTGCTTATGCATATGAAAACGGTGATGTGGATTATATTGAAGCCCTTATGGCAATAGAAGATTTTTCTACGATGATCAATCAGTCAGAGTATGTAGATAAAGTTTCTTCTTATGATCAGAATCAGCTTAATAAACTTGTTTCAATTAAGCAAAGTATTGCTGATGAGGAAGAAAAGATGCAGGAAAAACTGCAGGAAATCAAGGATGTTAAGGCTGAAAATGAAGCTCAGCAGGGTGCTTTACAGGTGCTTCAGGATGGAAAGAAGGAAAAGTTAGCTGAGTATAATGGACTTATCGTTGATACTAATACTCAGATATCAGAGTTAGATGAGGATATTGAGACAAAGAGAGCTGAGATTGCATCTATTGAAGCTGAAATGGAAGCAAAACGTCAGGCAGCTTTAGAAGCGGCAAGACAGGCACAGGAAAGCCAGAGTTATAGTGAAGATGGCAGCTCAGATGAAGGAAGCAGCGATAGCGGTTCATCTTATGTTCCGGTAATAAGTGGTAATGGTGTTATTGGTGTATGGCCATCTCAGAGTACATGGATCTCATCTTATTACGGTCCTAGAGATACAGGTATTTACGGGGCATCTACATACCACAGAGGAATTGATATAGGTGCTTCTTACGGATCATGCATATATGCTTCGGGTGATGGATATGTTGCAAGAGCTTGCTACAGTTCTATCAGAGGTAATTATATAATAATAAGTCATGGTGGCGGAATCTGTACTCTTTATCAGCATATGTCTGGTTTTGCTGTGAGTGAAGGAGATAATGTCTCTGCAGGACAGGTTGTAGGTTATGTTGGTGAGACAGGAGTAGCATCAGGCCCACATCTTCACTTTGAAGTATGGATAGATGAATGCGAAGTAGACCCACTTGGTTATGTTTCTTATTAAGTTTTAAAATGAATCTTTTCTCCCTCTACTGTTTGGATATGTGATCAGAAATCAGACAGTAGGGGGATTTTTTTAATGTTTACGATTTTTATGGACAATTTTTGGGGGATAAATAGGGGATATAATTTGCGAATAAAATAGAGGATATAATTTACGAATATAATAGAGGATATAATTTGCGAATATAATAGAGGATATAATTTGCGAATATAATAGAGGATATAATTTACGAATATAATAGGGGAT
>CAMKMR010000086.1 GCA_946413945.1 uncultured Lachnospiraceae bacterium
TGAATAACTGAAATGCATGTAACAAGGATAAAGAAGATAACGGCCTTAGCCTGTCCAACTCCCTGCCATCCTGTTGTTCCATACATAGTGTCATAAATATTAAGCGCAAGTAACTGAGACATCTTTCCAGGATTACCACCTGTAAGAGCTAAGTTCTGGTCAAAGAGCTTAAATCCATTTGTTAATGTAAGGAAAGAACAAACTGTTATGGTTGGTGCAAGCATAGGAAGAATGATCTTTGTAAGCATTTTTCTTCCATAGGCTCCATCAATCTTAGCTGCCTCAAGAACATCAGCTGAAATACTCTGAATACCTGCAACATATATTATCATCATGTAACCTATCTGCTGCCAGCAGACAACTATTACCATTCCCCAGAAAGCGTGCTTTGATGTTGATACGATAGTCTGAGAATATTTCTGAAGGAATGAATTAAAGATCATCAGCCATACATAACTGAGTACGATACCTCCGATCAGGTTAGGAAGGAAGAACACCGTTCTAAAAAGAGATGTTCCTCTGATCCCCTTTGTAAGGCACCATGCAATCGCAAATGCAACTACATTGATTATAAGCATTGTAACAAGTGTAAAAAGTGCCGTGTACCAAATTGAGTGAATAAAGTCTGTATCAAGTTTTCCGTTTATAAAAAATATCTTTGTATAATTCTTAACGCCTACCCATTTCCAGTCTGTAACTGTAGTAAACTTACAGAAAGAAAGGAAGATACCATAAACGAAAGGAATGATAAATCCTATTGTAAATGCCGCCATCGTTGGAAAAACGAAAAGTGGCCACCATTTCTTGATAGTTTTTTCCATGGTTCGCTCCCTGTTTATAAAAAATTAAGGGCGGGCGACAACTGCCCACCCTTAACTTAAGATTTATGTGCATCCTAAATTTTAAAACTTATTTTGCAGCTTCTTCTGCAAGTTTCCACTGATTAGCCCATCCATCTACGAAAGCTGTCTTAACCTTATCCCAGTCACCTGTGCCTTCTGTGTAAGCTGTAAGTGCTGAAACAACATCTGCTCTCCAGTCATCAACATTTGGTGTTGCGTTGAAAGACCAAGCTACTGATGTCTTACCTGCATCCATATACTTCTGAGCATCCTGAGAGAATGCATTTGATGGAGCATAATCACCTGTGAATGTATCGAATGGAGCTGAAAGGCCCATCTTGTTAGCAACTGCATCACGACCAGCGTCTGATGTGATAACCCATGAAAGGAAATCAAGTGTAGCCTGAATATTCTCTTCTGAAGCCTGACTGTTTACTGCCCAATAGTTCTCTGTACCAACGCAAAGTCCCTGATTAGCATCATCAACACCAGCATAGATTGGCATCATACCAAGATCTTCTGCCTTTACAAGGTATCCGTTTGCTTCATCTGTAAGTGGCGCATACTCCCAGTTACCATTCTGGTAGAATACAGCTTCTTCCATACCGAACTCTGTCTCAGCGTTGTATGTTCCTGATGTAAGTGTCTTAGGATCAGCTGATGAAGTTGAAACATAAAGATCCCACATGTTCTTGTAGCTATCAAGATACTTACCTGTTATCTCACCCTGACCTGCGATAAGATCGCATCCGGCATCCTTGAATTCATAATAAAGAGGAATACAAGCAAGATGTCCTGAGAATCTCCATGAAGAACCTGAATCAAGTCCTGATGAAGCAAATGCCTCTGTAAGTTCATATCCAAACTTCTCATTGATCTCATCAATTCTCTTATTGATATCTTCAGCAACAGCCTTTAACTTATCAAAGCTGTCGATTTCGTCTGCTGACTTAACTACTGCATTGTCAAGTGTTGCATAGTCATTGATGATCTTCTTGTTATAAATGATACCAAAAGCTTCATAGCAGTTAGCAACACCTGCAACCTTTCCATCATATTCGATAGAAAGTGACTTATCTGAAAGGTGGCTGTAAAGATCTGAATCCTTAAGATCATATGTATAATCATTCCAAGTCTGAGCTGCTGTTGTATTACCAATATTGAATATTGTTGGCGCATCATTTCCCTTAGCCATCTCTGCCTGAAGAGTTGTAGAATACTGTCCGTCAGCTGCTGTAAGAACTGTTACCTCAACGCCTGTCTCATCAGTATATGTCTTTGCAAGATCCTGCCATGCTTCATCTGTTTCAGGCTTGAAGTTAAGCATATAAACTGAGCCTGCAGCATTTGATTCTTTCTTTTCTGTTGTTTCTGTTACATCTGAGCTGCTTGCCTTGTCATCAGTCTTTGTAGCTGATGTTGTACTTTCCTGCTTACCTGAACAAGCACAAAGCATACTAGCTGACATTGCAGCTGCCATTGATAATGCTACTACCTTCTTAAATTTTCTCATCCTTTAATCCGCTCCTTTTTAATATAGTTTTACTTGGATTACTTGGCAAACTAACCTAACACATTCTCCCAATAACGTTATCGGTATCGTTTCCAACTAATTCGTATACTAGCACTTTACACATACCTTTTCAATACACATTTTCATATTATTATCATATTTGTTTTATATCACCAAACTTTTTCACTTTTTAATGTACATAATGCACAAATGCCGAGGAGACTCCTTTAAAAGTTCCCTCGACATATTATGTAAATTGTATAATTATCTGTGAAGCCTCACACGACTGAAATCGCGAGTGTGCGGCGGCAATTCATCAAACTAGTCTTCTTTATCCTTTGGAAGATACTGCCTTATAGACAATCTGAATATAATTACATTTATATAAGCCGGTCCGGCAAAACCAAGCATCAGCCATAAGACAAAGCTCTTTATAAAAAGCTGCTGATTAAAATAAAATACAAAAACTGGTAAAGCAGTTATAAATGTCATTGTAAGAGCCACATAAAAGCGTCTTAAGCCGAACAACATACTATTTAGCAGCTGCTTTTTTAAAGGACTGTCAAAGGTCGCTAAAAGCGGTATAAGATAAGCAAAAACAATGGCGTAACTGATCACAAAAGCCATTCCTAAAGCTTTCATAAAGAAAGCACAACTATCCCCTTTTCCTTCAGAAAAAATTCTCATTATGTAACAATCTGCAGCAACTATAAACCCTGCTCCAATAAGGATAAGCCCTGCAAAAAAGCTGTTCTTAAAGTTATTTTTAAACTCCTTAAAATAAAGCTTTATTATATGAGCATCTTCCCCTTTTTTCATTTTAGCAAGGACATAATAAGCTGCTTCAGACGCTGGTCCTATGGTAATTATCGGCAGGGATGATATGAGCCATAAAAAATTAACTATAACCACATCTGCTAATGTGGAAAGAGCCCTAAATAGCGGCCCATCAAAAGCAAATAACTGCGACATTTTCTTTCTCCTGGTAAAAAAAGTGTGGCCCGTTTGGGGACCACACTTATAGTAACATATTTTTAGCCTGTTTTAAACTTATGATAACTTCCAGATATCTCTGTTGTATTCTTCAATAGTTCTGTCTGATGAGAAGAAGCCGGCCTTTGCAATATTAACAAGCATCTTACGAGCCCATCCAAGACGATCCTCATAATCCTTATATGCTCTTTCCTTTGTTGCAAAGTAATCATCTACATCAGGGAATGTCATGAACCAGTCTTTATTAAGGAGTTCGTTGTAAAGTCTCTCTAAGTTCTCCTTATTTCCAAGCTTCATCATTTCCTTACCAACGATAAAGTCAACAGCTTCCTTGATAACAGGATTCTTCTTGTAGTAATCCTTTGAAACATAAGAAGCGTCAGCATATCTCTTAATAACTGTATCTGAATCCTCACCGAAGATATAGATATTGTCTTCTCCTACGAACTGAGCGATCTCAACGTTAGCTCCGTCCATTGTACCTACAGTTACAGCACCATTTAACATGAACTTCATGTTACCTGTACCTGAAGCTTCCTTAGAAGCAAGAGAGATCTGCTCTGAGATATCTGCTGCTGGAATAACCTTTTCAGCCTTTGTTACGTTGTAGTTTTCCACCATAACAACTCTGAAGTAAGGTGCTACATCTGGATCATTTGCTGTAAGTTCCTGAAGGCAGAGGATAAGGTGAATGATATCCTTAGCGATAGTATAAGCAGGAGCTGCCTTAGCACCAAAGAGCATTGTGATCGGTGTTGAAGGCTTCTTGCCAGCTTTGATCTCTAAATATTTATGAATAGCATAGAGGCAGTTAAGCTGCTGTCTCTTATACTCATGAAGTCTCTTAACCTGAACGTCGAAGATTGAATTCTCATTTAATTCAATTCCATCTGTTCTCTTTAAGAAATTCTTTAAGATCTTCTTATTTTCAGCCTTTACTGAAAGAAGGTCATAAAGTGATTTTTCATCATCAATGTAATTAAGGAGTTCTTCAAGCTCTGTAGCATCATTCTTAAAGCCAGTACCGATGTGATTCTCGATGTACTTTGTAAGATCATGATCACAGTGAAGAAGCCATCTACGGAATGTGATACCATTTGTCTTATTGTTGAACTTCTCAGGATATAACTTATAGAACTTGTTTAATTCTGTGTTCTTTAAGATTTCTGTATGAAGGTATGCAACACCATTTACGCTGTGACCAAAATGGATATCCATATGAGCCATGTGGATTCTGTCATCCTTATCAATTATCGCTACTGCTGGATCATCATACTTTTTAACAACAATGTCATTAAGTTTTTCAATTATAGGAACGATTGCTGGAGCAACCTTCTTGATGAACTTAACCGGCCATTTCTCAAGTGCCTCAGCAAGGATTGTGTGGTTAGTATAAGCACATGTATTTGTAACGATCTCAACAGCTTCTTCGAACTTGATACCTTCCTTCTCAAGAAGTCTGATAAGTTCTGGGATCACCATTGATGGATGTGTATCATTAATCTGAACTGCTGCATAATCTGCAAGATCATGAAGGTTAGAACCTCTCTTCTTTGCCTCAGCAATAATAAACTGTGCAGCATTTGAAACCATGAAATACTGCTGGTAAACACGAAGAAGGTTTCCTGCCTCATCACTGTCATCTGGATAAAGGAAAAGTGTTAAGTTCTTCTTTATCTCTTCCTTGTCGAAAGAAATTGAATCCTTCTTTACGATAGTCTCATCAACTGTGTCGATATCGAAAAGGTGAAGTTCATTTGTTCTGTTTTCATAACCAGTTACAGCGATATCATAAAGAGTTGACTTAATGCTGAAATCTCCGAATTCTACTGTATAAGCCTCATCTCTCTTTGTAAGCCATGAGTGATCGTCGATCCATGGATTGATTGTTTCCTTCTGAAGATTCTTCTCGAATACCTGCTTAAAAAGTCCAAGGTGGTAATTAAGTCCGATACCATCACCGTTAAGACCAAGTGTTGCAATAGAATCAAGGAAGCAAGCTGCAAGTCTTCCAAGACCACCGTTACCAAGTGATGGTTCCTGCTCAACTTCTTCGATAAGAGTAATAGACTTACCATTTGCTGCGAGTTCATTTGCGATTGCATCATAGATGCCGAGATTGATAAGATTATTGCTAAGAAGCTTTCCAATAAGGAATTCTGCAGAAATATAATAAAGCTTCTTCTTTCCCTTTTCTGTAACACGCTTTGTAGCTTTTTCTTTTGTAAGAAGAAGCAGTGCTGCATAAATTTCTTCATCAGTACATTCAGCGATTGTCTTGTTGAAATGTTTCATTAAGTAATTCTCTAACATGTTTACCCAAACTCCCTTATAATTTTAGATTACTTAGCCTTTAGATATGCAGGCCTTATTAATGGTTCCCTTTTTTCTTAGTAGTTTTCTTTGTTTCAGAAGTCTTTACAGCATTCTCCCTCTTTCTGCCATAAAGTTTTGATAACATAGCAAGTTTCTTAACCATATCGGCAGTAAACTCGCCTTTCTTCATTCTCCATCTCCAGTTCGTACCGATAGTCGAAGGAAGATTCATCCTTGCATCTCCATCAAGCTTAAGTACATCCTGCATCTGCCAAACTACTGTATTTGCAACGCTCATATAAGCAAGACGAAGTACATTATCAAGTAATTCATCTTCTGTCTTGGCATTAACATAGTTATATGCATACTGCTTTGAACGTTTATCAATTGATTTATAATAACTCTTAAGTGTGTCATTATCATGAGTTCCACCATATACTACAAAATTCTTTGTATAATTCTGTGGCAGATGCTCATTATCAGGATTCTGGTCAAATGCAAATTCCATAACTTTCATTCCAGGATATCCTGTCTTTTCAATAAGAGCCTGAACCTCAGGGATAACAACACCAAGATCTTCCGCTATTATCTCTGCATCCATCTTTGCTTCATCAATAGCCTTTGTAAGCTTTTCTCCCGGTCCCCACTCAAACTTTCCGTTTCTTGCACTGTCATCTACAGGTATTGTGTAATATCTTACTACACCGATAAAATGATCAATTCTGATAACATCATAAAGTTTTGCAGAACCTTCTATTCTCTTCTTCCACCAGCTAAAACCGTCTTCCTCCATCTTCTTCCAGTCATAGATAGGATTTCCCCATTTCTGACCTTCATCAGAAAATGCATCTGGAGGACAGCCAGCTACAAGAGTTGGTCTTCTATTTTCATCAAGAAGGAAAAGTTCTGGATTTTTCCATACATCAACACTATCAAGTGCAACATAGATAGGAATATCACCAATGATCGCAATTCCCTTCTCGTTTGCATATTTCTTTAAATTATCCCACTGCTTATAGAACTCAAACTGAATAAACTTCCAGTAATCAATCTCATCAGCAAGAGCCTTCTTATATGAGATCATCGCTTTTCTTTCGCGGAATCTTATGTCTTCATCCCACATAAGCCATTCATGGTTATCAAAATGGTTCTTTACAGCCATGAAAAGGGCATAATCATCAAGCCATTCCTTATTCTTCTTTTCGAAATAGTCCTGAGCATCGTCTCTCTTTTCCTTGCTGTTTTCGTATGCAACTCTGAGAACTTTATATCTGTAATTCCAGATTTTTTCATAATCTACCTTAGTCTCATCATTGCCGAAATCGTATCCCTTAAGATCAGATTTCTTAAGTAAGCCTTCATCCATAAGCATATCAAGATCGATAAAATATGGATTTCCTGCAAATGAAGAACATGCCTGATATGGGCTGTCTCCAAAACTTGTAGGTCCGATTGGTAGTACCTGCCAGTAGCTCTGGCCTGCTTTTGCGAGCTGATCTACAAAGTGATATGCAGCC
>CAMKMR010000087.1 GCA_946413945.1 uncultured Lachnospiraceae bacterium
TATCCTGATATTATTTTCATGAGCCTTTTCAACCAGTTCTTTTAAGTCATCCAATGTACCGAAATTAGGATCCACTGTAAAATAATCTTCAATGTCATATTTATGATTTGATTCTGATAGGAACACTGGTGTAAGGTAAATGGCACTTACCCCCAGATCTTTTATATGATCCAGTTTCTTTATGATTCCCCTTATATCTCCTCCTGCAAAACTCTTAGGAGTAGGGATATCACCCCAGGACATATTTATATAACTCTTGTCTTTGTTATCATTTCCCATAAAGAAACGTTCCACAAAGATCTGATAAAATACAGCCCCTCTCATCCAGTCAACAGTTTCAATCCTGTCGTTTTCATTTATGTATGGCATCTGGAAGAAATTGTAGAAAGCTTCAGGATATGAATAAGTCTCTGTCAGACCGTCTTCACTGTAAAAGTAAGACTTTCCATCTTCCTCTATCTCAAAGATATAAGCAAGTCTTACATCATCCAACTTTAATCTCTTCTCATAATACTTATACAGATTATCTTCATAATGCGCCGTCATCTGAACTCTCATCTGTCTCATTTGAAATTCATACTTCGGGCCATAGATGAGAAACACTTTTATATTCCTGTCTTCCTTTGCTGCACGCAGACGGATTATGATTTCGTTACTGCTTACTGCAAATGAGTACCTGGAATCTGTAATATGTAATAATGCATATTTATTCATATGATTCCTTTCATTCATTTACAAATTAATTCAAAATGTGATATATTGACAAATAGTATTTCAATCATTAATATCAAATGTATTGAAACGTTTAAGTGAGTAAAAACACGGAGGATCATATGGCTAGGGACAAAGTTACTATAAGAGAAGTGGCGAAGGAAGCGGGGGTATCCATTGCTACTGTTTCATATGTTATAAACAACAGAACAGATATTAAGATATCTGACGAAACTCGAAAGAAGGTTCTTCAAGTAATCAATCTTCTTGATTACACCCCAAATCAGGCTGCCAAGGCACTTGCTGCAAATAGAAAGAGTCTTTTCGCTTTCTATAATCCAACTATTCTTTCACCTTTACATGCAGCTGAAAGCTTATATAATTTTCAGCTGCTTACAAATTATTTTCATAAACATGGATACGAAACTATTCTTCTTAACAGTGAGACTTATGAAAAATGTGACCAGGCTGATGCCATTCTTTGCTACGATGTAGCCAGAGAAGACTTCTTTAAACTTGGTGATAACAATTTCATTCCTCTCCTTGCTTTAAACTGTATAGTTGATGATTCACTTTTCTTCCAGTTAAATGTTGATCCGGCAAGAATTTCAACATATGCCAAGAATCATTTTGGAAGAAAGAAATACAAGACCTTAATGCTCTCTACTCCAAATGAAGCAAAGAAGTCTTATTATTCTTCAAATATCAGCAATCTTTCATTTATATCATCTTTTGAAGAATTATCTGATATTAAAAACCAGAACATTGCTGTTTCTGATCATGTTCTTTACGAACTGTTAAAGGCTAATAACAATGTATGTTACATTCCTTCAATATCTGATGCAACACTTGATAAATTATCAGTTTGCCTCGATGTTGCCATGCATAAGACTAAGAAAGATCAACACAGCGTATTTATCTAAATTGTTTTTTATAACCGGAAATATCATAAAAGATATTTCCGGTTTTTTTATTGGCAATTATAACTTTATTCGATATAACCTGTCTAATCCCTGGCTTATCTATCCGGCGTTTTATATATGCGCTAAAACTTACTGTCCGTTATACACAAATGTTATTGTGTCATATGGATTCATATTGAAGCTTTCTTTTGTCTCTTCTGTGTAATAGCTGTCGTTTGTATCATACACATCCTCAGCTGGATATGTTACAAGAGTAAATGTGTAAGAGCCATCAACTAAAACCTGGATATTTGACTTCTTTGCATCTGTTGCTCCAAGTCCGTCAGTCTTCTTAAAATATGTTGTTCCATCAGCCTGTACACTGTCGAGATATCCGAATCCTCTCTGATCTTCCCACTTTTCATTTGTCGCAAACTGGAATTCATCTCCTGCTTTAAGTTCAACTGTATATGTATAAACATTAGCCTCTGCGTTTGCTTCCTTAGTGAACTTCTGATTATCACCAACTACCGCTCCCCAGTTAGATTCTGTAAGAACTGCACTGGTTCCACCACCAACGATATAGAAATCTCTTGTGTCTTCTTTGTAAGAAGCAAAACCTGCATAGATTTTTGTATCCTCTGTGATCTTCTGCTCCATATCAAACCTTCTTGTTTTCTTTGGAGATGTGTACCAGGCAACAAATGTATATCCTTCCTTTTCTGGAGTCTCGATATTTGCTGCTTCGCCTTTTTTAACACTAACTTTTCCAAGTTCTGTTGTTCCATCGGTATCGATAAGTGTTACTGTAACTTCATCAGACTTAGCTTCTTCTGATGTAGTTTCTGTTGCTGTCCCTGTAGTTGCTGTTGCTTCAGTTGTTGTCTTTTCAGCATTTGTCTTCTGACATCCATAAAGTCCCATGCATGTTGCAAGCGAGCAAACTAAAGCTGCTTTTAACATAAGTTTTCTTTTTCTCATATTTTTCTTCCTCCTTAACACTTAACCGTTTAAATTAAAGTGATACATAAGAGCAGCCACTTCGCATGACTACTTAAACGTTTAAATTACGTTTAAATCACTTTTAACTTACCATTTATAACTCTCTATGTCAACGTGCACAATCGACATATTATTTTCGAGAATATTGTGCAAATTGACAAGCCAACCTAGGGTCTGGCTGTCATTTTATAGATAAATATTATAGTTAGAAATCCTCTTCTATTTTTTTACCATCAAAAATCAGTTCCTGATTAGCTACATAGACCTTTGTTCCTGCAGGTACTGATTTTGTAAGGAATACATTGCCTCCTATTACAGAATCCCTTCCAATTATCGTATCTCCTCCAAGAATAGAAGCTCCCGAATAGATAGTAACATTATCTTCAATAGTTGGGTGTCTCTTTTTTGAAGATAACTGTCTTCCTTCTTTTAATGATAATGCACCTAATGTAACACCCTGATAGATTTTAACATGTTCTCCTATCTCTGTTGTTTCTCCTACAACTACACCAGTGCCATGATCTATGAAGAAATATTTACCTATGCTTGCTCCAGGGTTTATATCAATACCTGTTTTAGAATGCGCATGTTCAGTCATAACTCTTGGAAGTATAGGTACTCCAAGCTTATATAAAACATTTGCATATCTTTGTGTTGTGATAGCCTGAAGACCAGGGTATGAGATAATGATAGCATCCTTACTTTCAGCCGCAGGATCACCACAAAAGAGCGCTTCAATATCTGTATCAAGATACTCACGAACTTTAGGAATCGTATTCATAAAACTAACTGTTATATCTTCTGCTGCACAGCATATATCATCATCTGACACCCCTTTATATTTTTCATCAAAATGAAGGGCTATAAAAATTTGCTTATTAAGATTATATGCTACATCTTCCGTAAGTGAAGCAAGCATTGTCTTAATATTATAGATCCTATATGTTTTATCCAGATAATATCCTGCATAAGTTATTCTAGAAAGCTTTCTAAGTATATCAACAACTGCATATCTATCTGGGCAGCCAAAAATATCCTGCTTATCGATAGAGCGACTCATATTATAATCATTAGTAATGTTATCAATTATAGCTCCAATATTATCGCAAATATGTTTACCCATGATTTCCCCTTCTTTTATCTTTTGAATTCTTCGTCTTATTTCTTCTTTTTATTCTATTATCCCAATTATCTTTCTATCCTTTTACCCTTTATCTTTTTCGTTATTTCTTTTAGTATTTTGGTTCTCAATAATTGGGTATAACCTTTTTGATTTTATTCTAATTTACATTCTATGTCTATAGCTCTACAATATCAATCCTCTATAACCAGCTACTAACACATCCCTTTATATTCATAACCTGCATCTTCAATTGTCTTTTTAATTTCCTCTTCGGAAATACCCTTAGCGAGTGTTAATTCAACCTTGTTTTCCTTATGACTTGCCTTAGCAGCCTCAACAGCCTCAAGTGCTTCAAGAGCTTTCTTAACACTAGCCTCGCAATGTGGACACATCATTCCTTCAACTTTAACTATCTTTATCATATTGTTCTCCTTTGTATCTTTTATATTGTTATTCTTGTTGTTTTCTTTATCACTTTTAACAGTACACTTTTCTTCCTTCTGATATTTATCAATCTTTTTATTATGAATATTTACCAGGTTTAACCTAAGTGCGTTCATACAAACTGTAAAACTAGAAAGAGACATAGCCAGCGCCCCCCACATAGGATTCATATTTATTCCCTTATAAAGCCCCGCTGCCATTGGGATCAGTATTATATTATAGGCAAAAGCCCAGAAAAGATTCTCATAAATGTTCCTTAGAGTTGCTCTGCTTAATCTTACCGCTGCTGCTACATCCATTAAACTTGAGTTCATCAACACAATATCCGCAGAATCAATGGCAATATCAGTTCCTGCGCCAATCGCTATACCTATGTCAGCCGAAGTAAGGGCCGGAGCATCATTTATACCATCTCCTACCATTGCAACCTGCCCTTTTTTCTTTAATCCATTTATTATCTCTTCTTTTTTATCCGGCAGAACACCAGCAATAATATTATCAATGCCTGCCTTTTTTCCAATAGCTTTAGCTGTCCTTTCATTATCCCCTGTGACCATAAAGACTTCTATTCCCATAGCTTTAAGTTCTTTAACAGCCTCACATGAATCTTTTCTTATAACATCAGAAACCGCTATTATCCCTAAAAGCTTTTCATCTCTTGCAAAGAAAAGTGGCGTCTTTCCTTCGTTTGAAAGTCTTATTCCTTCTTTAGTTATATCACCCCCTACACACGCTTTTTCTTTAATAAAATCAAGATTTCCTGCATAAATCTTATGACCATTCTCTTCCGCCTCGATACCATTTCCAGCATGAGTCTTAAAATTAATGACCTTATATATAGGACAGTCTTTATCGGTTTTCTTTATTTTTTCGTTTTCTCTTTCAGTCCCTATATTTTCAATCATTTCTACTGCTTCAACGATAGCTTTAGCGTAAGGATGTTCACTTCTTATTTCTAAAAGATAAGCCATTTCTAAGAGCTCATCCTTGCTTACTCCATCAGACAAAATTATATCCGTCAGTTTTGGCTTTCCTTCAGTTATAGTTCCTGTTTTATCAAGAGCAATAGCCTTTAATCTGCCTGTTCTTTCTAATGCTTCACTGGTCTTAAATAGAATAGCATTTCTAGCAGCCTTCCCATTTCCAACCATGATAGCCACAGGTGTCGCAAGCCCAAGAGCGCATGGACAACTTATCACTAATACACTGATTGCTTTTTCAAGTGCAAATGCCGCTTCCCTCCCAAACATTAGATGGATCATTAAAACTATTAGTGAAACAGCTATAACTCCCGGAACGAAAAAAAGCGAAACTTTATCTGCAATCCTTGCTATAGGAGCTTTTGTTGCCGCAGCATCCCTTACCATATTTATTATCTGAGAAAATGTAGTATCCTCGCCAACTCTGCTTACCTTTATCTTAATATAGCCCGACTGATTTAGAGTTGCCTGACTCACCATATCTCCAGGCCCTTTATCAATCGGTACTGCTTCACCAGTTAAAGCCGACTCATCCACTGCCGCCTCTCCTTCTAATATCACTCCATCAACAGGAATCTGTTCTCCAGCTTTTACGATCACAAGGTCCCCAAGCCCTATCTCGTCAATAGCTAATACAAATTCCTTTTTATCTCTTTCTACTCTCGCTGTCTTAGGCGTCATCATGACAAGATTCTTTAAAGCATCAGTCGCCCGCCCCTTAGAAAGAGCTTCTAACAGCTTTCCAACCGTAATAAGCGCCGGGATCATAGCTGCAGATTCAAAATACAGCTGATCATGATATAAATCGACAAGCTCTTTACCAGCAGTACCATGTGTTATCACTATGGTCATCTTATAAAAAACATAGATTGACCAGCAAAATGATACCGATGACCCCAAAGCTACCAGACTATCCATATTGGGATTCATATGAAAAATAGCCCTGAAACCGGATATAAAAAAGGCCCGGTTTATATATATAACGATTGTTGAAAGTATTGCCTGACTTAATGCCAGTCCCAGATAATTTCCCCTAAGAAATCCTGGTATTGGGAGCTTTAACATATTATGTCCCATAGAAATATACATAAGCAAAAATAAAAATCCCAGCGATAACACCAGCCTTCTTATAAGCTTGGGTGTCTCATGATCCTTTAACGCCTCTTCATTAAAACTAGAGTTTTGTTTTATTAATTCTTTTGACCTTACATTTTTTTCTCTTTTATTATTTTGGGCTATAGCTTTATAACCCGCCTTATTTACTGCCTTAACAATCTCTTCTTCAGTGACATCCCCCTCAACAGCCATCTGATTTGTAAGTAATGATACGCTTACACTTTTTACCTGTGGAAGCGCTCTTACAGCCTTTTCTACTCTGGCCTGGCAAGCAGCACAGGTCATTCCTCTTACAATAAATATCTTCATTATTTTTTAAAGAGTCACTCCTTTTTTATAATCTACAAAATATTTATAAGCTTTAAAATCATACGCAGTCTACATATCATTGATCCGCTTTAAAATCATATACAGTCTACATATCATTGATCCGCTTTAAAATCATATACAGTCTACAAACATTTATCAGTTTCAAAATCATTTACAATCTATGATCAGTATTCTTTTATTGATATTTATTTCATCAATTTCATAAGTACTCCGCAAAGTTCGTCTATTGTTTCATCTTTTCCTTTTCTAATATCCTCAGCCACACAACTTTTTATATGACACGAAAGCAGTAGCTTATTAAAACTGTTTAACGCACTTGTAGCCGCAGAAACCTGAGTAAGAATATCTGGACAGTAAGCATCATTTTCTATCATTTTTTCTATACCTCTGATCTGTCCTTCAATTTTTTTTAATCTTAACAATAAAGCTTTCTCTTCTTCCTTTGTTCTT
>CAMKMR010000088.1 GCA_946413945.1 uncultured Lachnospiraceae bacterium
TCAATAGATTCCACTTTTTTGCAGTATATAGTATATTTTCTTTTGTAATTTCTGGAATCACCAAGTCTTTTGTGATTTCCATATTTTATGTTCATCAACTAGAAAGTGGCTCACATTTATAACAGCGTTTATAAATGTTCAAGAGGGCCTGGCATGTTATGAGAGCTATAGAACTATAAGTGATCCAAATAAATCACGTGCGTTATCTGCGATGTTTTTAAGTATCCATAGTAAAATGTTTTACTGAGTTGGAGATATTCGGATGGTTTGAAACTTCGTTCATCAATGACGCTTTTTACAGATAAAACTGCTGTTGAAATAGGATGGAAGCTGGATACGCCGGTCATGGAAGATATATATTCTTATATCACAAGCGAATGAAACAGTGCTATATTTGGGGGAAATATGTAAATATAGTAAAATATCCCCAAATATAATAATAAAACTTGTTTATAAATGGGTAAAATGATAAAATAATTACATCAATCATAGCTTTGCGGGGGTGGATGATGAAAATTATAAGCAGAAAAGAAGAAAAAAAAGAACTTGAATATTCAGAAAAATCAAAAAAATCTGAACTCATTTGTATCTATGGCAGACGAAGAGTTGGTAAGACGTTTCTGGTAGAACAGACATTTAGAGAATTTGCATTCAGGGCTGTTGGATTAGAAAAAGGAACAACAAAACAACAGCTTAAAGCATTTGGTCAAAGATTGATTGAGTATGGAGATGACATAAAGCGAGCTCCGGGTAACTGGTTTGAAGCATTTTCAAGGTTGGATAAAATACTATCATCAGATTCGGTGCGACGATCCCTAAATGGGAAAAGGATTGTATTTCTCGATGAATTTCCATGGTTTGCAACAAAAAGATCTGATTTTCTTGTGGCATTTGAAGATTTTTGGAATCGAAGAGGAACCATTGATGGAGATTATGTATTTATAATATGTGGTTCAGCTACATCATGGATTATTAAAAATGTAATAAAAGATACTGGGAATATGTTTCAGAGAGTTACAAAAAAAATATGTATAGAACCATTTACTCTTGCTGAAACTGAACTATTCTTTAAAGATAGAGAATTCGATTGGCCAAGAGAACAGATTGCTCAGTGTCAGATGATATTTGGGGGACTTCCATTCTTCTTTGATTTAATGAATACATCACAGAGCCTTGTTCAAAATGTTAATAGACTTCTTTTTGATAAAGATGCTCTTTTTAGAGATGAAACGAAAAAATTGCTTGAAGCAACCCTTAGTGAATCGCCGATATATGAGCAGATTCTATCAAAACTCGCGCTTGCAAAGTATGGAATCAAAAAAGCAAAATTACAGGAAGAAATAGGCGCCGCTAATGGTACATTTTCAAGAGCAGTGCAAGATCTTATAGATTGTGGATACGTAATAGAATATAAGAAAAAATATGAGGAATACAATCCTTTATATGTTCAACTCGTAGATCCATTTCTGCTGTTTCATTATCATTATTTATCTAAAGAAAAAAGAATTGAAAGCTTTGCGGAGTTTATAAGTGATATAGGACGGTATGATAACTGGAGAGGGCAGGCGTTTGAAATACTGTGTTTTAACAATATAGACAGAATTAAATCAGCGCTCGGAATTAGTGGGGTTAAGACAGAGTGTTATCCTTGGTATAATTCTGAAGACAAAGAAAATCCGCATGTTCAGATTGATATGGTGATTGAGAGAGCGGATAGAATTACAAATATTTGTGAGATGAAATATACGAACAATCCATTTGCAGTGGATGCTTCATACGAACAACTACTTTTAAAGAAAAGGGATATTTACAAGAAAAAAACAGGAACAGATCATGCGCTTAAACTCATCATGATTTCAGCAAAAGGCTTGTCCGGAACAGCTCATACTTCATACATATCTGACGTAATAACTCTGGATGATTTATTTGAAGGATAGAATGTTTTTTAGGTGTCATGTGGAAGTAGATAAATTGGAGATTTTGAGAGGAAAAATAAGCATGGGACGTTTTAAGATTATTGATATAACAGAAGCTGATTTTGGCTGCGAGGAACATTTGGATGGACCTCATGCAGTTCTTAAATTAGAAGATGGAAGGCGCTTTGAAGTGACAGAGGACTGGATCACAGAAAATAAGCTGGAAGAAGGAAAATATGTCTGGGTCGGCGAAGATGGACATATCAGTAAGGCGATAGAAGTTGTGGCTGCAGTTATAAAGGATGGCAATAAGATCTTTGCAACCCAGCGTGGTTATGGAGAATTTAAGGATAAATGGGAATTTCCTGGAGGTAAGATAGAGCCAGGTGAAGAGAAACAGGCAGCACTTGTAAGGGAAATTAAAGAAGAGCTTGATACAGATATTAAGGTGGGAGAACTGATAAAAACAGTTGACACAGATTATCCTAATTTTCATATTACAATGCATGTATACTGGTGCAGTGTAATAAGTGGTGAACTTTCTCTTCTTGAACATGAAGCTGCAAAGTGGCTTAATACTAACGATGGTCTTAGGACGGCAGTTGACTGGCTGCCGGCAGATCTTGAAGTGGTTGAGGAGATTTGCAGGGCGTAAGTTGTCTCAAAACTTTTGAAAGGCATGAGCTGCCATAAGAATACAGAAAGCGAGCTGCTCGGCTATAAAAAGGAAAGAAAAAGAGGAAATTATAGCCCGATTCACCTGGATATGACCTATGAGCGGATATTCAAGATAAAAACAAAAAAGCTTCCGGGAAAACAGAGGTTGTGTTAGTAATTAAGGAACTGTGAGGAAATGACATGGGATTTAATATTAGAGAAGTAAGGACTAATGATGCTGCAAGACTGGTGGAAATATATTCATATTATGTGGAAAATACGGCGGTATCATTTGAATATAAAGTTCCTACAGTAGAAGAATTTGAAAGGCGTATTGAGACCATAAAAAAGAAATATCCTTATCTTGTCTGTGAAGATGAGGGGAAAGTTGTGGGATATGCCTACGCGGATATGTACGGCGTGAGAGAGGCATTTAACTGGTCGGCTACTACATCCATTTATATTGATAAGGATTACCGTAGAAAAGGGATTGGGTCTTTACTTTATGATGCCCTTGAGAAGGCGGCAAAAGAAAGAGGAATCGTTAATCTTTTTGCGGTGGTTGCATATGCTGATAAAGAGGATGAGAATCTTTCCAAGGATAGCAGTAAATTTCATACCCAGTATGGCTATGAAGAAGTTGGCAGGATGAAGGCCATTGGAAAGAAATTTGATAAGTGGTATGACTTGATCTACTATCAAAAGAAACTTTAAGTTTACATAAAAATGGACCTAGGGGGACTGTCCCCTAGGTCCATTTTTATAATTCATCAATGATTCCTTTCCAACCTTTTTCTTTGTAGATTTTTTTATAATAGCTTACTTCGTCTCTTATAATCTCGTCGATTACCTGCATGCCAAGAAGCTCAACAGGGGCTTTGTCATCAGTCATAACATGATTTCCGGGAGTGTAGGGCATTAGTTCTTTTTCTACAATGTTCATCATTTTATAAAGGTCAGCGTCTTGTTCTGCTTCTTTATTTGCCTTGAAACTACCGAGCATTTCTTTAGATGATCCGGCGAAAAGCTCGCGGTTTGAGGAATGATCCACATCAACTATATAGACTTCAGAAAATACAGAGGAAATGGTATCGGCAAGATAGTCGGTGATATTTGCTTTTTTATTGCTGTCTGAGTTGTCGTTGTTGTTATTGTTGTTGGCGCTGGTCGATTGGTCATTCTCTGCTTTTTTATCGATGCCGCGCATGTTCATATTTACAACCATCACGCCATCCTCGCGGAGATGGTCCTTAACAAGTGTGAAAAATTCTACAGTGGACATCTGAAATGGAATCGTTATATCCTGATAGGCGTCAACCATGATGACATCGTATTTTCTATCGGAAGATAGGGCGTTAAGAAAGGCGCGGCCATCGTAAGCGGTAACATTTACATCGCTAGGCAGCTGAAAATATTTTCGGCTAAGATCGATTATTTTTTCGTCAATCTCTACTCCCTCGATATTAATGTCTTTAAAATAGCGTTTGCACTGGGTGGCGTAAGTTCCGGATCCCATGCCGAGGATCAGCACGTCCAAAGCCCGGTCAGTTTCGTAAAGTCCAGCCATATAAGGCGCCGCCATGGCGTAATCGTAATACATGCCTGTAAGCTGGCGATCCTTAAGATAAACGGACTGCACGCCAAAAAGCACATTAGTGGAAAGAACCACTTCTCTGTCGTTTTCAGAAACCTGCAGATAATTATAAATGGACTCGTCCTCCACAGTAAGATGCTTCTGCCAGAAAGCGAAGCTGGAGTTGTGCCCGAAAATGCAGCAAAGTATAAAAATCGTAAGAGACACAGGAAGTTTCTTTACAAAAAGCTTGCTGCTGACAAAATAAACGATTGAAAGAATGAGAAGAATTCCAGCGAAAATTAGAAATGTAATCGATGTTCCAACTGCAGGAATGCTTATAAATGTTGGGATAAATGTACCTATGATGCTGCCTATAGTGTTAGAGGCATTTAGATTTCCGACCACCTTTCCGCTTTCGTCAAGACTGTCCACGGTATATTTAACAAGAGACGGTGTCACCGTGCCAAGAAGAAAGAGCGGGAAAACAAATATTATCATGCAGGCCGCAAATGCCGCTACCACAAGGAAATTTGTGCTGATCGTAAATACCAGGAGGGCCGAAATGCCGATGATGATATAGCGGCCGACAACAGGAATAAGCGCAATCCAGATGGCGGCAAAGATGATCCTGCCGTAAAGTCTGTCAGGATTTGGGTTTTTATCAACTTTTCTTCCGCCATAAATGTTACCTAGCGCCATAGCTATCATTATGGTTCCGATTATTATAGTCCATACTATCTGAGATGAACTAAAATATGGAGCAAGAAGTCTGCTGGCCCCGAGTTCGACTGCCATTACTGACATGCCGGCAAAAAATTCCGTTAGATATAGATACATTTTATTTTTTAAAATGGGACGATCCGCCGCAGTGATGGTATCATTTTTGGATTTCATACTTTTTTGTAACTCCTTTTAACTTTTCACTTTTTTATTTCAAGTTTTTGTGTTAAACTCATTTTCCCCAGATATTGCAATTATAACAAAAAGATGTAGTGGCAAACAAGAAAGAATCAATTTGCGATTGTAATAAAAAAATCTGCTGCCAGCGAATGCTTGTAGTAAAAAATTCTGTTTCTAGTTAATGATTGCAATGAAAAGATGTGTGGAAAATATGAAAAAGTTTTTTTTAAGATTGTATAAAATGGGGCTGGAAACTATACTATTATCAAGATGTTAGAATTTCTTGTTGATAATGTTTTTATATATTATCGAACAAGGGGATTCATGTTGATAATAGCTTTATGTATGATCAATCAAATGAATTTATGTAGATAGTTGGTTTATATATGACCGGCCAAGGGGATTCATGTTGCTAATTGATATATATAAGGGATTAATATAGAGGATAGGAAAATGATACAGAGAATTAGGAAAAAATATATAGGTGATAAAGATTTTTATAAGCGTTATATCTTAATTGCTATGCCGATGATAATCCAGAATGCTATTACGAATTTTGTAAACTTTTTGGATAATATCATGGTTGGTAAATTAGGATCAGAAGCAATATCAGCGGTTGCGACAGTTAATCAGCTGAATTTTGTTTTAAGTCTTGCTATATTTGGAGCAGTTTCTGCCGGAAGCATTTATGGCGCTCAGTTTTTTGGAAAGGGCGACCACGAAGGTCATATGTACACTTTTAGATTTAAGCTGTACATGGCTCTTGTTGTTACGGGAATTGGAATACTTCTTTTTAAGTTTGCGGGACGAGATTTAATCTCGCTTTTTTTGACTGAAAGTGAAGGAACATCAGTGGAACTTGCCATGGATTACGGACTTGAATACATAGGGATCATGGTGATCGGGCTGATTCCGTTTGCAATTAATCAGGCTTATGCCACGAATATAAAGGAAACCGGGCAGACCGTGGTTCCTATGGTGGCAGGCATGGCAGCGGTTGTAACAAACGCAATACTCGACTATCTGCTGATCTTCGGGAAAGGACCATTTCCAGAGCTGAAGGTTGCAGGAGCGGCGATTGCGACTGTCATCGCAAGATACATAGAGGCAGCTATAGTTTTAATCTGGGCTCACACGCACCACGAGAAAAACAGATATCTGAAAAATGCCTTCAAAGGTTTTGGGCTGCCGGTCGACCTGTTAAAGAAGATTGCTATGAAGGGCATGCCTCTTATGTTAAATGAAATCTTCTGGGCAATCGGTATGAGTGCCGTTACGCAGAGCTATTCGGTGCGCGGTATGAATGTGCTGACAGCGATGAGTATCACTACAACCGTGGCGAACCTTTTTAATATTGTCTTTATCCAGCTTGGCGCCTGTATAAGCATCATTGTCGGACAGTTGCTTGGAGCAGGTGACTTAGAGAAGGCGAAGGATGCTGATAATAAGATGATCGTTTTTTCGGTTTTTTGCTGCACTATAATGGCGGCTATAATGTTCAGCTGTGGCCATCTCTTCCCGAATATCTATAATGTGGATCAGTCAATAAAAGCCATGGCAATGAAAATGATAGCTATAAATGCATTTTGGATGCCATTTTCTGCATTCAGCCATTGTTCATATTTTACATTAAGATCAGGAGGAAAGACCTTGGTAACATTTTTATTTGATTCAGTCTTTACCTGCCTTGTTATGGCGCCGTTTGCCTTCGTGCTGACTCACTACACTGCGATGTCAATAATCCTCGTTTATTTCCTGGCTCATGGAACAGAATTGATCAAGGCGATTGTGGGATATTTCATGGTAAAGAGCAACGTGTGGCTGGTGCAGATGGTGTAAAGTGAAAAGAAAGCTAAATGTGGAAAGAGCAGATGGTGTAAAGTGAAAAGCGAGCTAAATGTGGAAAGAGCAGATGGTGTAAAGTGAAAAGCGAGCTAAATGTGGAA
>CAMKMR010000089.1 GCA_946413945.1 uncultured Lachnospiraceae bacterium
TCATGACATCTTTTTTCTTCAAAATCTGACATATATTTTATTAACTTGCAGGGGCATTATTCTTTTATTCCCTTCCGTCTTTTATAAACTAAAAAAACAACCTCCTTTAAAAGGACATCCTTAGTCCGCTTGAGGAGGTTGTTTTTTTATTATTTATTCACGGCCATCCCAGCAATATGTGCAGAGCTTATCTCTGTCTATTCCTGTGGCCTTGATCATATCATCGATACGGTTGAACTTAAGAGATGTGAAGTTAAGTCTTTCTCTTATCTTTTCAAGCATCTTCTCATATTTTTCTGAATCTGGATTTGCATAATCATCAAGGATTGTTCTATCCACATTCTCGCCCTCTTCTTCAGCAATAACCTGACGAGCGATAAGTTCCATCTCTGAGTTTTCACGAGAGAAGTTAAGATACTTACAGCTGTAAAGGATTGGTGGGCAGGCTGGTCTGATATGAACTTCCTTGGCACCTGCATCATAAAGATACTGTGTTGTCTCACGAAGCTGTGTTCCACGTACGATTGAGTCATCGATAAGAAGAAGCTTCTTACCGTTTACTAACTCATGGATTGGGATAAGCTTCATATGAGCGATCAGATTTCTCTTATCCTGATGTGTTGGCATAAATGAACGTGGCCAGGTTGGAGTATATTTAACGAATGGACGACCATAAGGAACACCAGACTCATTTGAATATCCAATAGCATGACCGATACCTGAATCAGGTACGCCTGCAACAACATCAATATCATCTTTAGTAAAGCCGTCACGCTTAGCCATTTCAACACCACAGCGGTTTCTTACATTTTCAACTGTCTGGCCTTCATAACGTGAAGCTGGATAGCCATAATAAACCCAGAGGAAAGTACAGATTTTCATGTCTGTTCCTGGTTTAACTACTGTAACAACCTTCTCTGGAGTCATAACGCAGATTTCTCCAGGTCCAAGTTCTTTATAATCTGAATAGCCAAGATTAAGATAAGCAAATGATTCAAGACTGGCGCAGAATCCTTCTTCCTTCTTACCAACGATAATAGGAGTTCTTCCAAACTTATCTCTCGCAAGATAAATGGCATCTGGAGTAAGGATAACGATAGTCATGGAACCATCGATTTTTTCCTGAGCATACTGAATTCCTTCAAGAATATTGTCCTTAGTATTGATAAGGGCTGCTGTAAGCTCAGTCTTGTTGATATTTCCACCGCTCATTTCAAGGAAGTGAGAGCTTCCATTATCAAATAACTCATTTACCAATTCTTCAGTATTATTAACCTTACCGACAGTAGTAATAGCATATGTTCCATGATGAGAACGAACAATTAGTGGCTGTGGATCATAATCTGAGATACATCCGATACCGAGACTTCCTTCCATCTCGTGTATATCTGATGAGAATTTACTTCTAAATGGTGCATTCTCTATATTGTGAATAGCTCTGTTAAATCCGTCTTTGCCATGTACAACAAGACCTGCTCTTCTTGTACCAAGGTGCGAATGATAATCTGTCCCGTAGAACAAGTCAAACACGCACTCTTCTTTTAATGCCGATGCAAAAAATCCACCCATTGTTAGTCTCCTTTATAATACTATATTTTATTAACAAGGCTACTATACATCAAAACCAACACTTTTGTCTATTAAACTTTTAAATGTAAATTTTTAAAAAAATATTGTATTTTTTATACTTTTTGTGAAAACTTTAGCTTTCCCCATTGTTTATTCAACAGATTTAACCGCATCCTTCATTTCCCTTACATATTCTTCAAGTTTTTTTGGTGCATTTTCTTTTTCAGAAGCCACGATCTTTACCATTGCCGAACCAACGATAACTCCATCTGCAATTTCAGCCATTCTTTTCGCCTGCTCAGGCTTACTGATTCCAAAACCTATAGCGCATGGCACATCTGTAACTGATCTTATGCTTTCTACCATAGACTTTAAGTCAGTATTTATTTCGTTTCTTACTCCAGTTACACCCATTGAAGATACAACGTATATAAAACCTTTTGCGCTTGCAGCTATCATCTTTATCCTGTCTTCACTGGTTGGCGCAACAAGAGGGATAAAGTCTATCCCATACTTTTCGGTCACCTCAGAAAACTCCTTTGCTTCCTCATAAGGAACATCCGGAACGATGATGCCATCAGCTCCTGCTGCCGCTGCATTATTAAAGAATCTGTCTAATCCATAATGAAATACAGGATTTGCATAAGTCATAAATACAAGAGGGATGTCGCTCTCTTTTCTGATCTCTTTAACTAAGTCAAATACCTTATCTGTAGTCATTCCGGAAGCTAGGGCTCTTATATCTGCTTCCTGAATTACAGGTCCTTCAGCAATAGGATCTGAAAATGGAATGCCCACCTCTATAAGGCTTGCTCCTCCTCTTATTGCTGCTCTGAAGTTTTCTAGAGATTCTTCATATGATGGATCTCCAGCAGTAAGAAAGGCTATAAATGCTTTTTCTTTAAATGCGTCTTTTATTCTAGTCATAGATCTTTTCTCCTCTATATCTTGCAATTGCAGCAACGTCCTTATCACCTCTGCCTGAAACTGTAGCAACGATAATGCTGTCTTTAGGCATTGTTGGTGCAAGTTTCATAACATGAGCTATTGCATGTGAACTTTCTATTGCAGGGATAATTCCTTCTGTTCTTGAAAGATATTCAAATGCATTTACTGCTTCATCATCTGTTATTGCCACATACTGAGCTCTTCCAATTGAATGAAGATAAGCATGTTCCGGTCCGATTCCCGGATAATCAAGTCCCGCTGAAATAGAATAAACTGGAGCTATCTGACCATATTCATTCTGACAGAAAAGGGATTTCATACCATGGAAGATGCCGATGGTACCATTTGCAAGGGTTGCTGCATTCATATCTGTATCAACTCCGCGGCCTGCAGCTTCACAGCCAATAAGCTTTACTCCCTCATCTTTTATATATTCATAAAAAGAACCAATGGCATTAGAACCGCCGCCAACACAAGCTACTACTGCATCAGGAAGGCGTCCCTCTGCTTCTAAGATCTGAGCTCTTGATTCCTTACTGATAACGCTCTGGAAGTCTCTTACTATTGTTGGGAATGGATGAGGTCCCATTACAGAACCTAAAACATAAAGAGTATCATCTACTCTTGTTGTCCACTCACGCATACATTCGTTTACTGCATCCTTAAGGACCTTCGTTCCACTTGTTACAGCATGAACCTTTGCTCCAAGAAGTTTCATTCTATATACATTAAGTGCCTGTCTCTTTGTATCTTCTTCTCCCATGAAGATCTCACATTCCATACCCATAAGAGCTGCTCCTGTTGCAGTTGCAACACCATGCTGACCAGCACCTGTTTCAGCTATTACTCTGGTCTTTCCCATCTTCTTTGCAAGAAGGATCTGACCTAAAACATTATTTATCTTATGAGAACCAGTATGATTAAGATCTTCTCTCTTAAGATAGATCTTTGCTCCTCCTAAATCCTTTGTCATCTTCTCTGCATAGTAAAGAAGAGAAGGACGTCCAGCATAATTTTTAAGAAGGCTGTCTAATTCCTTATTAAATTCTGGATCGTTTTTATAAAATTCATATGCCTTTTCTAATTTGTGGATCTCATTCATTAAGGTTTCTGGAATATACTGTCCACCAAATTCACCAAATCTACCAGCCATTTCTCTCTCCTTATAAGTTATGTAAACTTTCTATCAATTCTTTTTTATTTTCACTTCTCATAAACATCTCGCCTATAAGAACCGCGTCAGTACCATTTTCTCTAAGGATTTTTAGGTCTTCAGGGGTTTTGATACCACTTTCAGATACATAGATAACATCATCTGGAATAAGCTCTCTTAATCTGATACTGTTATTTATATCAACTGTAAAATCCTTTAGATTTCTATTATTTACGCCTACAATTCTTGATCCTAGAGCTAAGCATCGCTTTACTTCTTCCTCATCATGAGCTTCAAATAAAGCAGAAAGCCCTAAAGAATCTGCAATCTCATAATATTCCTTTAATTCCTCGTCACTAAGGATTGCCGCAATAAGAAGTATCGCTGATGCCCCAAGTATTTTTGCTTCATAGATCATATAAGGATCTACTGTAAAATCTTTTCTTAAAACAGGGATCTTTACTCTCTTTGCTATCTCTTCTAAATACTTATCACTGCCTTTAAAATATTCCGGTTCAGTAAGACAGGAAATAGCATTTGCTCCTGATTCCTCATATTCTTTAGCAATCTCTAAATAAGGAAAGTCAGCTGCGATGATTCCTTTTGAAGGAGAAGCTTTTTTTACTTCTGCTATAATGGAAAGTCCTTCTTTTTTTAAAGCCTTCTCAAAAGGAAAATCCTCTGTTTTTTTTATATTAAGTGCCTGTTCCTTAATACTTTCCAAAGATATTTTTTCTTTTTTTGCCAAAACCCTTATCCTGCTTGATTTAGCTAATTCATCAAGTATCACGCTAACCTCCTTATCAGCTGACATTTCTTTAAGTATCCTGCACTGTAATATGATGCCTTACTTTACATTTACGCCTGGGCTTCAAGATTAGACATCTTTACATATCTATCTATTATTTCAAGTGCCTTGCCTGAATTCATTACTTCTTCAGCTTCTTTAAATCCTTCTTTAAGAGATACACCTTTAGCTAAGTGAAGGGCTGCAGCTGCATTTAAAAGAACAACATTCTTCATAGCAAGATTTGCCTTTGAACCTTCCATTCCAGCCTTACCAGAAAGGATTTCTTTAGTAAGTAAAGCATTTTCCTTAGGCTCTCCACCTTTTATATCATCTCTTGTATATTTTTCTGTGATTCCAAAATCTGCCGGATTAATCTCATATTTTTCAATAGAACCATCTTCCTTTAATTCAGCTACAGATGTCTTTGCACTTACTGAAATCTCATCTAACTGATCCTGTCCAAAGACTACCATGGCACGCTTTACTCCCATTTTTTTAAGTGTCTCTGCAATCTCATCCACTAATTCTTCCTTATAAACTCCAAGAAGGAAATAGTCAGGTCTTGCAGGATTTGTAAGAGGTCCTAAAAGGTTAAATATTGTTGGGATTCCGATAGTCTTTCTAACAGGCCCAACATATTTCATTGCCGAATGATATTTCTGGGCAAACATAAAAGCAAAGCCATTTTCTTCTATCATCTTCTGATTTAATTCAGGACTTACCATAAGATTTCCACCTAAAGCTTCAAGTGCATCTGCTGTTCCGCATTTTGATGTGGCAGCTCTGTTACCATGCTTAGCTACATTTACGCCCGCTGCAGCTAAAAGAAAAGCTGTTGTAGTTGAAACATTCATTGACTGAGCCTTATCTCCGCCTGTTCCAACAATTTCAAGCACCTTTGATTCATGTTCTACAGGAAGAGCCTTTTCTCTCATTGCTGTTGCAGCGCCTGATATTTCATCAGGTGTTTCTCCCTTAATATGGAGGGCTGTTAAAAATGCCGCTGTCTGGGCCTGATCTGTCTCTCCGCCCATGATCTCACTTACTACCTCGTAAGCTTCGTCAAATGTAAGATTTTTACCTTCTGATACTTTAACTATTGCTTCTTTAATCATTTTCTAGTCCTCCTTTAAGAAATTTTCTAACATTTTCTTTCCATCCGGCGTAAGTATTGATTCAGGATGGAACTGTAATCCGTAAACTTTATTTTTTCTATCTTCTACTGCCATTACTTCGCTGTCATCTAAACTTACCGCAATGACATTAAGTTCTTCCGGTATCGTATCTTTCATAGCTGATAATGAATGATACCTTGCAACTTCTGTATGCTCGTTTATGCCTTCAAAAATCTTTGAATCCTTATCTAATTTACAGAGGGATTTTTTTCCATGCATAAGACGTGCTGCATAACTTACAGTCGCTCCATATACCTCGCATATAGCCTGATGTCCAAGACAAACCCCAAGTATTGGAATCTTTCCTTTAAATTCTCTTATCACATCTTCTATTATTCCGGCATCCTTTGGTTTTCCCGGTCCAGGCGAAAGGATTATCTTCGAAGGAGCCATATTCTTTATCTCTTCAACTGACATTTCATCATTTCTTATAACTTTTATATCGCTGTCTATACTTCCTACAAGCTGATAAAGGTTATATGAAAAACTGTCGTAATTATCAATCAGTAATATCATAAGTCCCCCCCTTTATAATTCATTAGCTGCCTTTATTGCTTCAATAACGGCACCGGCTTTGTTTAAGCATTCCTGATATTCATTTGCGGGAAAGGAATCCGCCACAATGCCGGCACCGGATCTAACTGTTAATCTGCCATTTTTCTTAAATGCAAGTCTTATGGCAATACAGGTATTCATATTTCCTGTAAAATCTATATAGCCTATAGCTCCTCCATAGACGCCTCTTCTGTCACCTTCTAATTCATCAATTATCTGACAAGCTCTTATCTTAGGTGCTCCCGAAAGTGTTCCTGCCGGAAGTATAGAAGCTATAACATCTAACGAGTCATATTTCTTAGTATCAAGCCTTCCTTTTACAGTTGATCCTATATGCATTACATGTGAATATTTTTCCACTGACATATAATCAACTACTTCAACTGTTCCAAATTCTGCAACCCTGCCAAGATCATTTCTGCCAAGGTCAACTAACATATTATGTTCAGCCAGCTCTTTTTCATCACAAAGAAGCCCTTCTTCTATAATCTTATCTTCAGCCGGAGTTCTGCCCCTCTTTCTTGTACCTGCCAGTGGGAAGGTATATATATCCCCATCGTCAAGCTTGGTAAGTGTTTCTGGCGAAGCACCCGCTATTTCTTCCCCATCCATGTCAAAATAGAACATGTAAGGCGATGGATTGCTGGCTCTTAAGATCCTGTATGTATCAAAAAGGCTTCCGGCATATTCTGCTTCTAGCTTGTTTGAAAGTACTACCTGGAAAATGTCACCTTCATAGATATACTTCTTTCCTTTTTCAACCATTTCAGAATATTCTTCCTTG
>CAMKMR010000090.1 GCA_946413945.1 uncultured Lachnospiraceae bacterium
GCATTGTAGTCATAAAGAGCCACCGAATTGATCCAAAGTTCCTGTTCCTGATTGAAGATGTAATAAAGCCCACTGTCTAAGTGACTTGTAATCTCAATAGTCTCCTTAGGAACATCCATCACCTTATAAAGTCCGGCAAGGAGCTTATATATCTTCTCGTTATATTCAGGTATAGAAATTACCAGTTTAAGGATTTTTGCATCCTCATATCTATATAGAAATGAATCTATATGGAGTTTTACCATCATAACAAAAAGATCTTTATAACTGTATTCCTTATCAGCTACCTTTACTTTATTGTCGCCAAATAAATTCTCAAAAATGCCATCGATCACGATACCATCTTCATTAAATCTTGCTTCTGAAGCTTCTCCGCCAACATACCAATGCTCAGTATCAGTTGAATAGAAGAGAATATTAGGCATAAGGTGTGTATCCTTATTATTAAGCTGACTGACGGATTCAGGCTCCCTCTTTATATCATTATAGTATGACAGCTGCGTAAAATCAGAGCATAAATCCATGCCAATATAAAAATTATCTGCCATCACACACCTCCATCAGTTAAAATGATTCTAAGTTCTCCTCAAAGAGATGAACTGTATTTATATATACGTCAAGATTTTCAAGAAGACCCGAATCCTCACGCATTTCCTGTTTAACAAGCATCGAATTGATAAATTCAAAACGATTAAGATCTGACTTATTATAAGATTTCTTTTTAAGCACTTCACTTTCAATGATCTGAGCATTTCCATCAGGATCATCAACAATAGAATAAACCAGTCTTTCGCCATGGAAGACCACGAATTCAAGTACATAGAATCCCTTCACTATCTCTTCCATTCTTGCTGTCTTTTTCTTTGTCTTTGATCTTGTACCTGTGTCAAAGCTGTACTCAACAAAAACCTGTCTTATATTGTCAGTCCTGTAAATAAGATATGTCTTCAGGAATACATCCTGAGGAAGTCTGATAAACTGGCCAAACTTATTAAAGAATGGCATTATCTTTCCTGCATCCACAAATCTTTCCACAGTTTCTATTATCCACTTTTTCTGATCCTCAGTATAACGCCCAAGACGGCTATAGAAGAGGAGCAGAGCCATTTCAGATACCTCATCATCAATATTGCCCTTTAAGATTTCCTGATAAAGGGAATCAAACATATAATTCGGCACCTGCTTGTCATGTATCAGATAGTTATTTGCTGATATCCTAAGGAAGGCTTTTACCACAAGCCCTCTGTTTCTTCCTGAATAGTAAGTTGCAAATATATCATAAATATATTCAATATCTTCATTTGCAAACATAGCCTGAGCCAGAGTATTCTCCGCAAGAACGTTTATATCACCGGACTTACCCTTTGCAAGTTTAAAGAGAGAAGACAATTCTTCCACACTACCATTAAAGTTTGCAATCATATAAGAAAGAATATTGACATTTACCGTTCCTGTCTTATAAAGATTTAAGCATACACTCATCAAGTCTTCCTTAAGGAATCCATCTGAATCACGAACACCATAATCAGCCAGACGATATAATTCATTTACATCCAGTTCATTAAAGCCATAAAGTTTTACGGCTGAGAAAGCCTTATCAAACATATTCATATCGATAAGATATGTGATTATTGTTCTGGCATTGGCATGTGTCAGATATTCAATATCAAGTCTTCTTAAATACTTAACAAGAACATCCGTATCTAAATTCTCATGATAATATTCAATGATATTAAGGCAGGCTTTCTGTTTGAAATCATTAGAGATCTCATCACAGTTAATAACTTCACGAGCCGCATTTACTTCTTTTGCATTCTTATATGTAAATTCACTGATACTCTCATAATTATAGAGCAATATCCTGTAATCACGAGGGCTATATTCACGGCAGATCGGAATATACGCCTTTTCATCCACTATCCTCTCAAAATGATAAGGGATAGATCCAGCATATCTGTTACCATGCTTATCCTCAAATATTACAGATGCATTTTCAGAAAGAATCTCGACATAGGCTTCTCCGTCTACAAGAGGAACCCTCTGAACATTCTTTAATTCTTCGTGATTAACTATTACCGCGCTTACCTTTGGATTTCTGCATACCACTTTTCTTCTGAAAATGATATTGATCAACTTTCCGGCAAATACAGAACTTACAGTTTCAGGATCAAGGAATTCATCATAAAGCACTGTAAGATCATCATTTACCTTACCTTCAATAATCATCTTTTCCATGAAATCCTCCATTGTAGGAGCATATTCATGATAGATCTTCATATGTTCAGCCTTGTTGAAGATCACATTTGCATAAAGATATGCAAGTTCATCCTCAGTAAGAGTGTTTTTATAATTCAAATACATAAGAACTGACGCCGGAATGATATCATACTTGCTATGATCCATACTTCTTATGTAACATTCGTTAAGTCCGATAAACTTAAGAGAATTTTGTACCGCGTCTCTATAGAATCTGTGGTACTTTCTGTCAAGTTTTGAATCAGATATGAGCATTGAGCAGATTGAAGAAAGAACACTGATATTCTCATTCTGTTTCTTTATAACTTTTTCAGCTGCCTCAGCTTTTACAGTATCAACAAACTTATCATCCTCAGCTTCATCAAAGGACTTCTCAACCTCGGCATTAAGTTTTTCCTGCTCTCTGTCATAAACATAATCTTCGCTCTTTAGTCTTAAAGGATCATCCTTAATACTCAGTTCTTCTTTCTGACTATCGAAACCTGTCTTAAGCGAACTTACTGCAGTCTTACCACTTTCAACGAGATCCTCAATCTCTTCAGGCTCTTCCATCCCGCCTTCATCATCAAGACCTTCCCATGTAAAACCGTCATCATCAGACTCATCATCTTTATCATCTGAATCTACCGCATCAAGGACACTTACGTCTTCTTCTATATTTTCTGCATCCTCAACACTATCAGGAGTCTCAAGCTTTTCATCCTCTTTTTCATCATTTATCACGGATAAATCTTCAAACATTCCGTCTAAACCCTGAGGTCTCTCTGGTCTCTGAGACTCAATAAAGGCATCTTTATATTCATTCACCTTTTCTTTAAGGTTATCTACATCTTCCTCTTCATCATCCCTGATGGAATGAGCCAGTCTGATAGAGCCATCTTTCTTAAGCTTGATAGAATCAAGGCCCTCTTTATATTTCTTTAAGTCTGATCCTTTTTTTATGCTCTTATCATGAAAAATTTTCTCTTTTTTAAGTTCCTCAACGTTCTTGTCATAAATATGGCGAAGCACATCAAAGATCTGCTTATTAAAAGTCTTATTCTTTCCTGCAAGTTTAACAAATTCAATAAGTACATCATCTGAAATATACTTATTTCGCATTCCCCATTTAATTCCTGTTATCACAAAAGGAGTAAGTTCCTTAAGCATCATAGGATTCTGGTTTAAAATGTCACAAAGTTCGAAATATATGATAGGGCTGTTCTCTCCCTGATCATACATTTCCTGTAATTCGTTATAAAGCGCATTCTTATCTTCACTATAAACAGGATCAACAAAAAGCAGCAGCCAGAAAAAGAACATCTTTGGCTCCTGTGTTCTGAAATTGCGTCTGAGAAGATTAGCAGTTTTTTCAACTGTTTCCTTATCCCTTGCCACCATAGCTTTTAAATAGCTGTAGTAGCATTTTTCCTGAGCTGTCATCTGATTTCCATCTACATCAGCTTCAATTCTAAGGAATTCCTGTTCTACCTTGGCATTATCCCCTGCAAGGATATTCATATGCATGATACCAAGTCTATAGAGATCCTCCTCCGGCTCAAATTCATTTAGAGTCTTAAAACTATGGACAGTATCATCAACATACTTATTCAAGCTTATCCTATCCATTCTAAAATCAAGATATGAGCGGGTTATCGCGATCTTACACTGCTTATACTCCCTTTCTTTAGCCCTGAACTCAGAATCAGCCTTTGGTTTTTCAGGTTTTGAAAGATGTATCTCTATTTCAATCTTCTGATATATATTTTCAATTATTATCTTTCCTGAATTCTCACCTACAGGAACATGTTCAGGAGATATCATCACATCAAGGCTGCACTCATTCGCAACGAAATCCTCTGTTGTAACAAACTTCTTTGTCGGAATGATAAATTCTGTATCACTCTTTATATCGGAATAGGTATAGCCCCAGGTATTCTTTGAAAGATCAATAGATATGATCTCTGTCTTTTCAGGCATAACAAGATTAACCTTAGCTTTTGACGCAGAAAGAGTTACTGTACGTTTTTTATGTACAAGCACTAAGAATTCTTCCAAAGCCTGATCCACAGACTTTGACTCTAAAAGACTTGAATAAGACTGACTAAGATATGGTTCTTTTTCAATAAAAGTCCTCTTAAAATCATCCTGTACAAACAGCTTAGTAGCAACCTTCCACTGCTGTTCTGCAAGAGCAGCAAACTTAAACAAGTCGTCAATACGTTCATCACCATACCTTACACATGGTGGCACTATATTTATTTCATAAGGGAGTTTAAATTCACCGCCATCAGTGATAACATTGATATGCCCCCTGTAATTCTGACCTGCTTCAAGACATGTTGCATCGAAGGAATAATTGACATCAAAGTTCCTTGATATGAAACTATGATTTTCAAAACGAAGCGTGTATCTGGAATCATACACCATTCCCTTTATAGGAAACCTGTTAGCACTGCTTACAGTAAAATGTCCATTATAAACAGTACCTGCTTCTATATTCATTTTAAAAAATGTTTCTGATATTACTACCTCAGGTCTGTCAATCTTAAATTCACCCTTGGCATACTGTTCAACTATAGCCTTCATTTATATCTCCGATTTATTAAAACAACTTGATAATCTCTGCTTCTATGATGTAGAATAGAGGCAGGCTTAAAATTCAAAAACTAAATCAACTTATTATATCAGACTTATAATTTATTTTAAAGCCTAAAAATCTCAGTAGCTACTTTGCCTTGGGAGGGGTCAACATGAGCACGGGTCCACTTAGATTAGAACAATATGACACAGTTCTTTTTAATTCAAACATCAATCCACATGGAATTCCAGATTCCGTCAGAAAAGTCATTCTCGACAATATCGATTCCATAAATAAATATCCGGATGTATACTATGGAAATTTAAAAACAGCAGTTTCAGAATATGCTCACGCTCCTCTGAACAATATCGTAATGGGGAACGGTTCATCAGACCTGTTAAGACTATTTGCTGCTCTTATTATGCCAAAGAAGTCTTTACTGCTCGTTCCATGCTCAACCGAGTATGAAAAAGTTCTCTCAGCCTACGGCAGTGAGCTTATCTATTATGAATTACCGGAAGAAAACGAATTTAATTTTGATGTCATGGATCTTTTAACAAAGCTTGATTCATCTATCGATATGATAGTAATCAGCAATCCGAATAATCCAACATCAAAGAAGATATCTCGTGATGATATCGAGATACTGACAGATGCATGTAAGAAACTCGGAATTTTCCTTCTCGTAGATGAAATGTATATCGAGTTTATAGATAACTATGAAGAATACACTTCCATCCCCCTTACAGAGCGTTTTGATAACCTTGCAGTAATGAGAGCCGTATCCAAATTCTTCGCTGTTCCCGGCCTTCGTTTTAACTATGCCATAATGAACAACCCTGAATTAATGAGTCTTATCGATGCAACAACTACAAAGAATAACATTTCAACCCTTTCAGCTATTGCTGCGATAGAAATGTTTAACGATAGAAAATATATCGAAGAGTCAAGATCAACTATACATACAGAGCGTTCACTAGTCTTCCTTGCAATGTCTACCTGTAAAACTATAAAGCTCTACCAGCCTGACGCAAACTTTATGCTGTGTAAGCTCTTAAAAGAAGACCTTACCGCTTCAGCTGTTGCCGATTACTGCAATCTAAGAGGCATAGTAATCCGTAAATGTGACAACATAAGAGGTCTCGGAAATAAATATATAAGATTCTGCTTTATGAATCCAAAACAAAACGACCTTATGGTAAATACAATCTTAGAGATTGTATAACGATAATAAACCTTCATAAATTCTAGATATGCGCCGTAAGGCGAACTAAAAAAAGACAGCCGCTTACATTTCAAGCAGCTGTCTTTTTTAATGTTTACTCTTTTACTCTGCCGTCATCATAGCTTTTGCCATAGAAAGATACCAGTTAAGGAAAGGTTCTGCATATAAGACTCCAAGAGCAAGCCCCATACAAAGAGACGGTCCAAATGGGACGTGTTCTTTTCCGCTTTTCTTCTTTTTTGCCACCTGGATAAGACCGCTTATAGCTCCAATGATAGTACCCATAAAAAATCCTATCACAGTGATCTTCCAACCTAATAAAAAGCCTGCCGCTAAAAGAAGTTTTATATCTCCAAATCCAAAAGCGCCTTCAATAAACAGATCAAGGATTATAAGAGGAACTGCAATACATGCAGCACCAATAAGCCTGTTTATGATAGGCCAGAAATTTCCGGACTGAATTATAGTTGTTATGTCTCCAAAAGTAAATATTGATATAACCCCGAGTACCGCAATAGCTACATTAAACTCCGGTGGTATTTCCATAGTATCAATATCTATACAGCTTTCCACCGTCATAATAAGATAGAAGCAAAGAAATGTCGCAACTTTTAATGGACTATCATTAAAAAAATAAAATGTAAGCACCAGGCCAGAAATAAGACCTAAAACAGCAAGTATCACAAATCTCTTTTTATTATCTTTTATAGCATCTTTTAACGAAATCTTAAGAAAATCCTTTTCAGCTTCCTTAACTTTTAAAAATGCCTCTTTTTCCTCTTTAGTCTGCTTTTCATCTACATCCTCATCATAATCTTCACGAACTCTTACCTTTGCCACAGACCTCCTAATCAAAACGATCGATAAAGAAAAGGCAATCGCTCCAAGCAGACCAAAAACGGTCATCATGATT
>CAMKMR010000091.1 GCA_946413945.1 uncultured Lachnospiraceae bacterium
CGTGCTTAAAAAGCATTTATGGGAAGCACGCGACTTCAGTCGTGTGAGGCTTCACTATTATGAGCCAGAAGAAGGAACCAATGTCTGGTGCGACGGTATGGTCATGACTACAGATTGTGAGGATACAGAACTGGCACAGGGATTTATGAATTTCATGACCGATCCTGAAAATGCTATGGTAAATTCTTCTTATGTTGGTTACACTTCACCAGTTAAGGAAGTATCTGCAGAACTTGCTGAAAGTGATTACGAAGGAGTTTCAGCTTACCAGCCAAATCTTACAGCAGAAAAGAATGAATCTTTTGCTTATCAGGAACTTGATATAAAAGAATTCTACGCAGATCTTTGGACGAAAGTAAAATCTTATTAATTAAAATTATTAATGCCCTTGATATCGATGTTGGATATCAAGGGTATTTTTTTTGGGGAATATCATTATTATTGGGATATCGTGGGTATTTTTATCCAACTTTTAAAGTTTGAATTTAAAAAAACTTAAAATCACAAAAACATCACCTTTTATTCGATGGATATTCATTGTAGGAAATTCTATAAAAAATTAATATAATTGAACCCCCGTTTGTGATACAATAAAGCTATCAAATATCGCGAACGGGGGTTTTTCGTTTTGAAAAACAGGTTTAATAAAAATGATTTAAAGAATGGTATGATCTTAACCATGTCGCTTTGTTGTGTGGTTCTGTTCTCGATGCTTATTGGTAAAATAGGTGTTATATTTAAGGGCTTAGGATCTTTCCTAAAAGCCATGGCTCCATTTATGATAGGATGTGCTATAGCTTTTCTCCTTAACCCAATTCATACTTTACTAAAAAAAGGATTTAATAAATTTTTCAAGAAGATAAAACGGTTGGATAAAAATTCAGCAAGAGTGTCCAATATTATGGCAGTGGTCTTTACCATGATCATATTTTTTGCTCTCATTATTGGACTTCTTGTTATTCTTGTTCCTGAATTAAAGGACAGTCTTGTAAAGCTTTATGAAAAGATTCCACAGTATATAACAAACACTGAGGAATGGGCTGCAAAGAGACTTAAGGATAACGAACCACTTGAAAAATTGGTTAGCAGTTATCTTACTGATTTTGAAAATGCCATCACAAAATTTTTTAACAGCAAGATAATCCCTAATATGGATACTATAGTTACAGCGGTTTCAACAGGAATTATAGGCGGTGTAAAGGTTGTTATAAACTTTGTTATCGGATGTATCGTCGCTGTATATATCCTGGCTTCTAAGGATAAACTTTCTAGTCAGGGAAAGAAATGGATCTTCTCATTTTTTGGAAAGAAAAAAGGAACTAAAGCTTTAGAAGTTCTTGATTATGTTAATTCAGTATTTGGAGGCTTTATAAATGGTAAGATAGTTGATTCTATAATTATTGGTATTCTTTGTGCCATTTTCTGTAAAGCTGTATCAATGCCATATGCAACTCTTATAAGTGTGGTAATAGGTTTTACAAATATCATTCCTTTCTTCGGACCATTTATTGGTGCTATACCTTCGGCAATACTTGTACTTGTTGAAAGTCCTAAGATGTGTATCGTCTTTGTAATATTTGTATTAATACTTCAGCAGTTTGATGGAAATATCCTTGGACCGCTTATCCTCGGAGATTCTACCGGACTTTCTGGACTCTGGGTACTTTTTGCTATCATAGTTGGTGGGGATCTCTTTGGATTCCCGGGCATGATACTTGGTGTTCCAGTATTTGCTTGTATTTATACACTTCTTACTATCGTTCTTCGAGATAGTTTAAAGAAGAGGGGGCTTACAAATGCCACTGACTTTTACAGTGATCTAAGGGGATTCACTGAGGAAGGAAGGCCAATTAGGGGTGAAAAGAAAAAGCGAGAATCTGCAAAGAACAGAAAAAAGAGGATGCTCGCTGCAGCGGCATTGGAAAGGGCGAAGGAAAAGACAGGTGAGTTTGCTCATTTGGGAGAGACATTTACAGAGAAACTCGCTCATAAACATGAAAACATTAATGAGGGTCAGGAAGAAGAAAAAAAGGATAAAGATAAAGAATAGACTTTTTTTACGAACCTGATAAAAGGAATGAAATAGGAGGTTGCTTATGTCAGAGAGAACAGCTTATAACAACAAGGAAATGCTTGAGTGGACTGCGTACTTTTCGGACTATATGAATACAAGCCCGGAAAAGATCAAGATGATCAATATCTGCGGTAAGGACAAAAATATTGTTCCAACTATTCAGACTCATAAGAGGGTTATGATATTTGTAGATTCTACTCATGAGAATCTTTTCTATGATCTTTGGGAAAAGGGGCTTGGAGAATATGAAGTATATTTTGCAGAAGGACTGATTCCAAATGATAATGTTAAAGAAGCACGTATCATGGATCTTGCAAATAAGAAGATCAAGGTGCCATCGGTTGTATTTATAGTTAATGAAAATACAAGAGAGAGTTACCGGATCGGTATGAAGAATGAATTCTTCAGCAAGGGTACAGTTAAGTATGTAGGTCATGAAATAAGAGCTGTCATCATGAGTATGTTAGGGGTTGATACTCAGGATACTATTGCTATAGTAAGTGGTGAGACTATCGTTATTGAGTCTGCATTTGCGGCTCCTGATGGAACTATCATTGCAGTTGAGCCTGATGAACAGGATATGAAGACTATGGAGGAAAATGTTACTAAGTTCGGACTTAATAATGTACTTATTGTACCAGATCTTTCAGATGAAAGTCTCGAAAAGATGCCTGTTCCACGTCTTTCATTTATAGTAGCAACTAAATACCTTGAAAGAGATATAGAAAGACTGCTTAAGAAAAACGATAAAATGCAGTTTGTCATATATACATTGGAGTTAGATGTACTTTCACAGATTAAGGGAATCTTTGAAAGACATAATATAAAGAATATGGAAGTAACTCAGATCACTGTAAGTAAGACAGATAAAAACAGTGTATTTGTTACACAGCCTTCACCATGGCTCATTACAGGAGAGATTTAAAAGCTGCAATGAGTATAGTTGTTAAGTGTAGGATAAAACGGACATAGATTCAGTAATTTGTTGTTGAAAAGTTCGCAAAAAAATGCA
Organism: uncultured Lachnospiraceae bacterium; assembly: GCA_946413945.1. Classification (GTDB taxonomy): domain Bacteria; phylum Bacillota; class Clostridia; order Lachnospirales; family Lachnospiraceae; genus Eubacterium_Q. Next base: position 3,087 of record CAMKMR010000091.1, read on the forward strand.
TATTAAAAAAAGTCGGGTTGCAGTGAGTTTCATTGCAACCCTTTTTTGATGAGATGAGAAAGTTGAGAGGTCAGATATCTTAAGGATATTGAAATAATAAAAAACAATTAACAGGGGCGAAGATATGGATAAGAAAAATAAGAATTTTATAGTAAGGTTGCTAGTTGCAGTAAGTATTTTATGTATTATGGTCCAGGTCGTATATTTTACAAACAGTAACTGTTCCTTAAAAAACGCAGCTTGTAAAGGGGCTTATATGGAAGTAAATGGCAGGGACATAAATAATAAGATTTATGCTTTGGATGGACAGTGGAATTACTATCCACAGATATTTTTAGGACAGGCAATAAGAAATAAAGAAAAGGAAAATCCCGTAAGTGTTGAGGTACCCAAGGCGCTGGGTAAAGAAAAAGATATAAGGGCAAGGAATTCTTCTTATGGTAGTTATGAAATAAATATTATTGTGGAGGATACGGGACAATATATGCTTTCAATCCCCTATATTTCCAGTGCATATAGACTTTATATCAATGGAGAATATATTGGTGGAGTTGGGACAGTTGGAAAGAATTCAGGAGATGAAAGAGGAGCCTATCATGCGAAGAATTATCTTTTTACTACAAAGAGAGATCTAATAAATATTGTGATAGAAGTATCAAATTTCACCTGCGTAAAAGGTGGTATAATAGATGATATTTATTTTGGAACTGTTGATAATATCTCGAAATATACGATGAATAAGACGATAAATGACACGCTTACGGTGGGAATGTTGATAGCTTTCGGAGTATTTCCACTATTACTATTAAATAAGGATAATAAAGTAAAGTCTGGTGTTTTTTTTACAGGCTTTTGTTTTAGCAGCGCAGTGTTTGCTTTTTTGATCAAACATAACATAGGGGGGATTCATTTCTTTGAGATGAGTCTTTCCTTTTTGGTAAAGGCGGAATTTTGCAGCCTGATGATAATGCTGACCTTTATATATGAATTTTTAAAACTTGTATATCCTTATGATAAAAAGAAAGACAGGACAAAGTTTATACTCATCGTAAATCTGATTTATCTTATAGGAATATTTCATATAAAAAATATGCTGGTCTTTAAGCTGGTAGGAAATCTTTATTCTTTGATACTGCTAGTAAATGCACTGGTTTCTCTTAGGGTTATAGTAAGAAGCATGAAGGAAAAAAAGAGATATGCAATATTCTCTTTTATGGGGATCATGGTGTTTTTGCTGCTGGGCTTAGTAGAGATATTTGCCTTGGAAACGGGTGGGGCTATGAGACTCTATCTAAAAGATAATCTTTATAATATAGGCTTATTATTCTTTGTCTTATGTCATATAAATATTTTTCTTATGGATATAGATCAGGCTTATGAAAATGCAGCTTTGGCGGACAGGATGGAGATTTCATTTTTACATGCTCAGATAGCGCCGCACTTTCTTTTTAACACATTAAATAATCTCTTTATCTTAATGGATCAGGATCTAAAAAAAGCAAAGGATCTCTTGATAAATCTTACTGATTTTTTAAAAGTTAAATATAAATTTGATTATAGAAAAATGAATGATTATAAGCTGCGGGATGAGGTTGATTTTCTTAAGTCTTATACAGCTATTGAAAACTATAGAAGAGATGGGAAAGTGAAATTACATTTTTATTTTGAAGACCAGGATCTAAATATTAAAGAAGAGATAAAAGACAGCTTAAATTTTAGTTTTCAGCCTATGATCCTGCAGCCACTGGTAGAAAATTCTATAAGACATGGCTTTAGGTCGGAAATTCTTGATATAATAATTCATGTTAAAAAGATAGGAAAATATCTGGAGTTTATTGTGGAAGATAATGGAGCCGGTATGCCGGATATTAAAGTTAAAATGCTTAACAAGGCCATAAGTAAAGGCGTTGGGATCAGCAATATAAATTACAGGCTTTCAAAAAATTGTGGAGAAAAGCTTCATTTTGAAAGTGAGATAGGACAGGGGACAAAGATAAGTTTTAAATATAGGATGGAGGAAGCTGCATGAAGGTTGTAATAGTAGATGATGAGATCAATTCAGTAAATTATATTAGTGAAAATTTAAAAAGATATGAAGGCGTAGAAGTGCTAAAAACATTTACAGATCCTGTGGATGCGCTGGCTTTTCTTATTAGAAATGATTGTGACCTGCTTTTCCTTGATATTGAAATGCCAGGCATCAGTGGTTTATATATAGCAGAACAGGTGGTGCTTCTTAAACCAAAGACAAAATTCTGCTTTATTTCAGCCTATAATGAAGGAGCATTGAAAGCTTTTGAACTGAATGCTCTTGATTATATACAGAAGCCATTTGATAAAGAAAGGTTTGATATATGTATAAAGAGATATCTGGCTTCAGAAAATAATAATGATAGCATCTCAGAAAGGGAACAAAAGACACTGGCTTTATCAGATGTGAATCAGGCTGTAGATTACAGTTTAAATATGATATGCGGTTATGATGATGAGAATATAGTGATAATAAATATCGCAGATATCTATTATTTTGAAGTTATAAATAGTGTGGTCTATATTCATACAAAAAGCAATGTGTATAGAGCAAATAAGCCGCTTTCTTTTTATGAAGAAAAGCTTAAAGAACATTATTTCTTTAAAACACATAAGAGTTATCTGGTAAATCTATCGAAAGCGGATCATTTTAGTCCTAGGATTACTTATACTTATGATATGTTCTTTAAGGATATTGAGGACGTGGTGCCGGTATCAAGGTCGAAGGTGAAGGAATTGAAGGAGTATTTTAATTAAACAAGTAGTTCGATTATAAGGGCTTTTGATGAATTGCCGCCGCACACTCGTGACTTTAGTCGTGAGTTAGGCGGCATTTTCTTGAAAAGATAATTATCCGGGAGTAAAGTTATATCATCTTTACAGTAAACGGATTATCCTGTATCATAAAATTTGTTGTTATATAAAACAAAAGGATAAGAATAAAGGGGGTTAATTATGGATAAAACTATCAAATTATCTGAACTTAAGTGTGGAGATGTTATGCTTTTTGAGGCACCTCCAGAACCATTATCTCAGCTTATTGCAAAGCTTACACATTCGGGCGTAAGCCATGCAGGCCTATCAGATTACAATCCGGCATATGTATTAAATGAAGAACTTGATGGAGCAGTAAGGTCTCCTCTTCATACAAATAATGACAGAGGAATTTACATCAGACGACTTACTAAAAAAGATGGTGAAGAAATAGTTTATCCTGACACTAAAGTTGTTGCTGATATTGCTACAAAATATGTAGAAGAGAAGCTTCCATATGGAAAGTTTAATCTTGCTATTCTCGGCCTATATATCCTCGGCTATAATTTTGCTGAAGATTCAAAATACAGGGACCTTATCATAAGTGTTATAAAGATTGCGATATTTGAAGTTATAAAGCTTGTAGATAAAAAGTTCTATGATGATCCGGATATCCATCCTATGGTTTGTTCTCAATTTGCTGCTCATTGCTACGATGAGGCATTTAAAGAAAAGGGATTAGATTATAAGATCAGATATACTGAGGAAGTTACATCATCAGAAAATCTTCTCAAGGAACTTATCAACTATATCAAGGAACACATTTCGGACCTTTTCAAAGCATCTTTAGATAACTGCCTTTTAGCAGGTGAAAATGATACTGCTGGCTATGATGATAAGATCAAGGCTCTTCTTAGTAAAGTTGAAGAAGATGAAACAAAAGATGGTAAAGAACTTGCATCGGTTAAGAGTTTTATCTCTGAAGAAATGATACGATTATTCTATATCTATGGCCGTCATATCCTTAAGTTAAGTGGAAATAAGAAG
>CAMKMR010000092.1 GCA_946413945.1 uncultured Lachnospiraceae bacterium
CGCGGCAAAAAATTTGCTGTTTCCTTTACACTATATCCCCACCCAGGCTCAAATTCAGCATAGTATATAATTCTGCATTCTGATAGCCCATTGTAATGAGAAGCCATAATTTAATATAAGCCGCAATAGGTGATATTTCAGGGAAAATCTTTAGACAATACAGCTGATAATCCTTAGTACTTTCATAGGAAATACCAGAAGACACCCCTGTAATAAATACATCTATATTCCTCTCCTTCATTTCAGTCAGGAAGCTCTTTAATTCCTCTGTTTCCATAGGAAGTGTTCCTGAATGATATGTACCTATTATCACAGCTTTTACTCTTTCGTCTATTTCTGGATATTTAAGGCCTGGACAGGCTTCAATCCTTACTATGCTGTCAGATACATTTAAAAGACCTTTGTAAAGAAGGGCACTTGCCTCATCAATTCTTTCCTGATAAAAATCATTTTTAATCAAATGACCATTTTCATATTTTGCAAAAAATGAATTTTTAACAGAAAACATGTCCGCTGTATAAGCCTGCGACATCAAAAGTCTTGAAGCTCTGTGAATATAGGTTATTGCATCCGAATTTCTATAAGGGATATATACGCCTTTAATGCTTTTATCCGCTAGTGCAAGTCTTGTCATTGCAACTGCTCCATCCAGATTGTAGAGACCATTAGCCCTCTCGTCTTCTACAGGATGATCTGATGAAACAAGAAAAACTGGTGTTTTTGAAAGCCCGGCTATATAGGATAAAAACGCCCCCGAATACTGAAGTGTATCTGTTCCATGAGTCACAATTATGCCATCGTAATCTTTATTAATTCCTTCTATTACAGAATCCGCTAAAAGCTTAAGATTTGAGCCCATGCTGTTTTCGCTTAGCAAAGTGTAAGGCTCCACTGTATCATAAGTAAAATCGATCCCAATTTTTTCTTTATATGCACTGATTATCTTATAAGGCTTTCCACCATCAAGCGAAATAAACTTATCATTTGTTGTACTTCCAATAGTGCCGCCTGTAAAAATAAATAAAATCTTCATTATAATTTTTCCTTTTAGTTCTTCGTAAAATACTTTTTTCGTTTTAGGGCATGCCAAAAATACCCGAAAACATTATACATCATAAAAAGAAAAAAGACAGCGACGAAATGCCACTGTCTTTTTTCTTACCAGGCTGAATCAAAAATTGTTATTACTACCTTCGGATCATTTCTGAACCTATTTTGTACTTCAGCTAAGAGATCATACATTTTCTTATTCACTTTTGGCAATAACATTGCTTCTTTCTTATTCTCTGTAAGAGTGATCTGTTCATTTTTTATTGCCTCTACATATCTAATGTATTCCCCCTCTTTGCAGACTGAAATCCCATATCTTCCACCAAAGCCAAACATATGATTTCCTCCTTCTCCCCTCAAAACAACCAATATTTTTTATACTTTCCAAAAATATTTGATTAAAATATACCATATTTTGCTTGAAAATACATCTATTTTTTTACATTTTTTTGTATACTTTATTCTTTTAGTTTTTATTTTACACACAAAAAGCTCTAGGCACACGAATCCCTAGAGCTTTAGCGTTTAGATATTACCCCTTTTTATATTTACCCCAATATTAATTACATTAATTAAATCTCAGCTTTCCAAAGGCCGTGAAGATTGCAGTATTCATATGCCGCAACTGCTTTCTCTCCAGCAGCAAGAACAAATTCTGCAACTGCTTCTTCACCCGGTTTAAGATCTTTCTTCTGATACCCCTTATCAGTCTCTAAAATAATAAACTGGATTGAATGCTCTGGAAGCATTGGATGTGCAACTGATCCAACAGCAACTTTCACTTTGTCACCATCTACTGTAACAACTGGTACATGCTTCTCTACTGCAGCATCCACTGTATTTGGCACAATTTCTGTCATTGCTTCCCCACAGCATTCAGGTGTGCATCCAGTTTTTGCTGTTAAAAATGTTACAAAGTTACCACATTTACTACACTTGTAAAATACCATATCTAAACCTCCAATTAATTAATATCTTTTCTGATCTAATAATAGTCTCCCAAAATATTTCAACTCTCTTCAATATTCCTTTGATAAAACTATTTTCGATTTTAGAAATTATCTTCATGAATTTCAAAATAGCTCTGTGGATGATTACATACAGGGCAAACATCTGGAGCTTTTGTTCCCACTACGATGTGACCGCAATTTCTGCATTCCCAGACTGAAACGCCGGACTTTTCAAATACAGCTTTCTCTTCAACATTTGAAAGAAGCTTTCTATATCTTTCCTCATGACGTTTTTCAATTTCGGCTACTCCACGGAACTTTTCAGCAAGTTCTGGGAATCCCTCTTCTTCTGCATCCTTTGCCATCTGAACATACATATCTGTCCACTCGAAATTTTCTCCTTCAGCTGCAGCCTTTAAGTTAGCAGCTGTATCTCCAAGAAGTCCTAATTCCTTGAACCACATCTTTGCATGTTCTTTTTCATTATCAGCTGTCTTAAGGAAGAGCGCTGCAATCTGCTCATATCCTGCCTTCTTTGCAACTGATGCAAAATATGTATATTTATTTCTTGCCTGAGATTCTCCTGCGAACGCATTAAGAAGATTCTGTTCTGTCTTTGTACCTGCATATTTATTCTTTGTTTCTGCTGGAACAAATACATCTTTCTGATGACACTTTGGGCATTCCTCTAAAGCCTCTTCACCTTCATATTCATATCCACATACCTTACAAACATATTTCATTATCTACCTTACCTCCTACTATTTATTAGTACTGAGTATGAGAGCGTTTCCCACAACTCAATTTAACTACTTTAATTTTATCCTAATTGTCCTTCTTTTCCAAGTTCAATGTAGATAATACATATTTTTTTCACACATTTATAAACCCAACCCACAATAATAAAAACCGGGCCCTCCCAGATTTCAATCAGTTAAGCAAAAGAAAAGAACCTGCATCAAAGCAGGTTCCTTAAGAATAATGTAGAGAATATATTAGTCAGCAAATGGAACTACTGCTCCATCATACTTCTCATTAATAAACTTTGTGATCTCTTCTGACTTTAATACTTCAACTAAAGCCTTGATCTTTTCACTATTTTCATTTCCCTCTTTTACAGCGATAAGGTTAACGTATGTCTTAGCTGCATCTGAATCAGAAGTTTCATAAGCGATAGCATCCTTTGCTGCTGAAAGTCCTGCCTCAAGAGCATAGTTACCGTTAAGTACCACAAAGCTTACTTCACCTATAACTCTTGCAACCTGAGCTGCCTCGAGTTCTTCAAACTTGATATTCTTTGGATTGTCCTTAATGTCATTTACTGTAGCTGTAAGTCCAGTGCCATCATTTAAAGTGATGATACCGTTAGCCTGAAGTAAGAGAAGTGCTCTTGCTTCATTTGTTGTATCATTTGGTATTGCGATCGTGTCCCCATCGGCAAGATCCTTAAGATCCTTCTTTGTTCCTGGATAGATTCCAAATGGTTCGTAGTGGATTCCACCAGCATTTACAAGATGTGTTCCCTGTTCCTTATTAAATGACTCAAGGTATGGGATGTGCTGGAAGTAGTTCGCATCGAATTCTCCTGATTCTACCACAAGATTAGGCTGTACGTAATCATCAAATACTGTAACTTCAAGCTTATAACCCTTAGCTTCGAGAAGTGGTTTTGCCTCTTCAAGGATCTCAGCGTGAGGTGTTGCTGATGCTGCTACTGTGATAGTCTCTAATTCCTTTGCTGCCTCAGTTGCTGTTTCTACTTTCTGATCTGCCTTTGATGTATTATCATCAACTCCCTTCTTGCTTCCACAAGCTGTAAGTGATGAAAGTGCAAATGTTGCTGCTACAAGTACTGCTGTTATTTTCTTTAATCTCATATATTCTTTCCTCTTTTCATTGATTTTTTATTATTCTTACTTTGTTCTCTTATCTGTCACCTTTGCTATCTTCATTCCAGCGTTCTGAAAAATCTGGAATAAAACAACGATAAGCGCCACAGTGATTACCATTATTCCTGTCTGCCATCTGTAATAACCATATCTAACTGCTATATCTCCAAGACCCCCGCCGCCAACGGTTCCTGCCATAGCTGAATAACCAAGTATCGTTCCTGTACAGATCGTAGCCCCAACTATTAAAGAAGGCTTTGCTTCCGGAATAAGTACCTTAAGTATTATCTGCAAATTGGATGCCCCCATGGATCTAGCTGCTTCGATAACACCTTTATCCACTTCCTTAAGAGAGGATTCCACCATTCTTCCTATATAAGGTGCTGCGCATATAGTAAGCGGAACTATAACTGCTGTAGGTCCATAACTCTTTCCAACGATTGCTCTAGTAATAGGGATCAGCAGGATAAGGAGTATTAAAAATGGTACGCTCCTCACCAGATTCGATATAAGATCTAAAATACGATATATATATTTATTGGGTTTTAATCCATCCGGTGCTGTACAATTAAGCGCCACTCCCATGGGAAGTCCCAGCAAATAACCACATATAGTAGACAATATCGTCATATAGAGAGTGTCTTTAATACCAAGAAGAAGCATGTTTATCACTTGTTCTTTTAACACTACTCCTCACCTCCTTTGCCTGGTCTAAGCAAATGACATTTCCAATAAGATTCTTAGTTGCTCTTGATCTTGGATTTGCAAAAATTTCATTTACATAGCCATCTTCAACTAGTTTTCCTTCATCAATAATCGCTACCTTATTACAGATTGCTTTAACCACATCCATTGAATGAGTTATCACCACCATGGTTATTCCCATATCTTTATTGATCTCTTTTAGAAGATCTAAGATCTGTGTAGTGGTCTTTGGATCAAGTGCGCTGGTAGCTTCATCTAATAACAGGATCTTAGGACTTGTTGAAAGTGCTCTTGCAATTGCAACCCTCTGACATTGTCCGCCAGATAACTGAGAAGGATAAGCTTTTTCTTTATCTGAAAGATTTACTCTTTCTAAAAGCTGTCTTGCTCTTTCTCTTGCATCTTTCTTTTTAACCCCTTTTAAGATCAGTGGAAAACTTACATTATCAATTACTGATTTTTGCTGCAGGAGGTTGAAGCTTTGAAATATCATTCCAATATTGCTTCTCTTTTTTCGTAAGTCTTTATCACTAAGGGTTCCTAAATCCTCTTTATCAACGATAACACTGCCCTTCGTAGGTCTTTCAAGGAAGTTAAGACATCTTACCAGAGTACTCTTTCCTGCTCCAGACATTCCGATTATTCCATATATATCTTTCTCCTCAATTGAAAGATTGATATCAGTTAAGGCATTTACCGTATTTCCCTTAATATCAAATGTCTTATACAAATTCTTAGTCTCTATTATCGCCATTTTAATTTCCTTCCACGAAGCTTAACTTTTCGAAGCTTTGTTTTCTTTGATGTCACTTATAATAACTTCCACGGGATAATAAAACAAATATATAAAAAATATGGCCGGTTATAGACAAAACCTATAACCGGCCACATAAAACGCTATTTTTGCTCGTTACTACCGTAACTCGCTACCCTAACCCTCATCGAATTTATCAACACAATCGAGAGTCGATTCGTAAGCGCTTAATATTCCACCAATAATAATGGTCATAATTCTTTTAATATGGTATCCAGTCCTCACCATCAGTCATCTCATCAATCGCATATTTATCAATATTACACTTATCATAATTTAACTCACGATTTGAAATTATATGAGAATAATTTATATTATTACCAACATCATAAATAATCATATAATTTTCGTAATCTGTCACCTCGAGCATGCATAACAATTTTTCATTATTTAAAAAATATGCATGAGAAACATTTTCAATATAATCAATAGAATAATTATTTTGTTTGATTATATTCCAAAAATTGTTTTTAAATCCGTAGAGTTTGTATGTTTGAACATTCATATTTTTATCTGGAGGTTCCAGTCTATAAATATCACATGTATGATCAAATAGTTTTATTATTTCTTCATAATCCATACAGCAATATATGATAAGACTATCGCAATAACTTTTTAACCAATCAATTACTTCAATCCAACTATTAGTAGTAAAAATCCCATTACGATTATAAGTTCCAATGTAGATCACCTTAACCATATTATTTTCCTTTCTTGCTATTATTGCTTGTTGGCAATAAATCACCTGGAGCAAATGTTCCACCTTCAGCCGGAGTATCAGGATCCAAATTAGGTATTCTAAAAAATGGTGGCTTTGTTTTACCTGGCTTTGGCATTTCTCCAAGTTTTAAAACATGATAATGGTTACCATCATAATGACCTTCCCCAGAGTGTTTTACATGATATTCAATTTTATATGTTTTTCCTCCTGCCTCTACAATAAAATCTATATTACCATTTTCTTTTGCTATCTTTGTTAATCCTGCATAATTTTCTGGAAACAATTGATTTGGATTCTCCGGAAACCTGATTCCATCAAATTCTTCAACCGTTTCTTCTAACAAACCTCGTCTTTTACCGAATTAGTATACTCAGAAATAAAAATAAACCGGTTTCAGTTAATGCAGCACCTATTAAAAATCCTTCTATAAAAGCTTTTAATAAATCTTTCTTACCTAGTGCTAATGCTGATACAAACGAAAGACTACCACACAAAGTTCCACTTATTAGAACACTTATAGATACTGCTCCGATTGCACTTATAAACTCACCCGAATATCCGCTCGGATCACAATATACCACCGGATTATCATTTGCATAGCTGTATTTATGCAGTGTTGCTGGGTCGTAGAGATTGCCCTGATATGTGTCCTCCTGGGTAAAGCGGCCTGTGGCGGGATCCATATATCTGGCACGAAGATAGTAAAGGCCAGATTCAGTGTCGTAACACTGCCCATTATATCTAAAGCTGTTTGCAACCTCTTCCT